>CAIVPY010000156.1 GCA_903907885.1 uncultured Bacteroidota bacterium | reverse complement strand
GAAACCAGTATAAGAATTGGCACTATCTTGATATTCATAAGTACGTGTACCGCATTGTATATAATGTGCTATGTCTTTCCATGAACCGCCACGAATGGTTTTACGTTTTAATGTTTCAGAATCTTCTTCTTTAGCATCATATTGGAAGTCAGGGTTATGATCGTGTGTAAACAAGTTGGCACTTTCAGCATACGCTGAGCGAGTCCACTCTGCTACGTTTCCACTCATGTCATACAAACCATAATCGTTAGGGAAATATGAAGCAACACGAATTGGATAATGTCCACCATCGTTTGCATAATCACCTCTATTTGGTTTAAAGTTTGCCAATGCACAACCTTTGGCATTACGTGTATAATAGTTACCCCAAGGATACAAGTTTTGATCTCTTCCACCACGAGCTGCATATTCCCACTCGTACTCAGTTGGTAAGCGGAATGCAGTTACAGTGTTTTCTTCATTTTCAGCATAGAATGAATTAAGATGAGTGGTTCTCCAAAAGCTAAATCCATTAGCTTGTTTCCAATTTACTCCCACTACAGGATAATCATCATATTTTGGATGCCAAAAATAAACAGTTGCAATCGGTTCATTATATGAATACGTATAATCACGCATAAATACCAAAGTATCGGGATATACATCCACTTCTTCTTTGTGTTTAAACTCGCCACGATTTCTTTTATAACCAGCTTGCTTGCTATATTGGGCAGCTGCTCTTAAATCAATATACTCATATCGGTATTTCAATTTACGAACATCCACTTGAACAGTACGATAATATATTTCATCGCCTTTATAATTAAGCTCTTTTACATCTTCATTACCTTTCAAATCTTCTTCTGGATCAATTTTTTGACGGTAATTCAATCCATGATCTGCATCTCCAATAGGTTCTTCAAAAGTAAGAAAGAATTTTTCTCCTAATTTTTCACGAACAATTGAGTCATAAACAGCATCAACAAACTGACGATACTCGTTATTTGTGATTTCAGTTTCGTCCATATAGAACGCACTAATGGTAACTTGCTTGTTTGGAGCAATCATTGCCATGGGCACATCTTGTTCATTAGCACCTATATGAAAAGAGCCTGTTGGAACATATACTGTTCCGTAAGGTTGTGGATGAAACCAAGCTTTGCGCCCTGGCGACCCTACCAATTCTCCTCTATCGCTACTCAGTCCGCAACTTGCTACTGCGCTTGCAATAAAGAGGAATAAAAACCATTTGATGTACTTCATTTTACGGTTATATAATTGATTAGTTAAAAAGCAAAAATAGCAATTGTATTATAAAAAGCAAATTTGACATTTTTTAGTATAACGACTACTGATATTATTTTATTGTTAAATTAAAATTATTTTATAAAAACCTTGGGGTCAATCTAGGAATTGGAATCTTTGGTTCTTTAGGGGTAAATTTAACACCAAAGCAATATCTAAGCATTATTTCATGGGTTCCAGTACTATAGTTGAGAATTTTTCCCATAGTTAAATCATAAGAATAACCCACATTTAATCCAAAAGGAAACTCGTAACCTGCCAAGATTATTAAATCATTAAATGTTCTGTAACTTAAACCACCTCTGATATTTTGGTTCCAAATTAATGTAGCATTCAAGTCTGTGGTTGTTTTTACCCCATCAGTTTTTACCATTATATTAGGATTAATAGTAAAGGCACTGTTTAAGTCATAATCAGCTCCTGTAATAAAATAATAATGACGAACGTACTGAGAGGTAAATCCTCTACCAGCATTATCTTGAATTAATAATTTAGGAGCATTTAAATGAGATGATGAAACTCCTGCATAAAAATTATTAAATATCGAAATTTGGGGTTGGGTGTAATACAAACCAAAATTTAAATCCAATCCCATACTTGTAATATTTCCTTGGGGAATTTTAGGATCACCTTGATCAATTGCCTTTAGCTTTGATCCATCAATACCTTCTTGAACAAAACCAACTCCAACTCCAGTAGCTAAAACACCCCCGTTACTTAAATTAAATTTATATGATAAAGCCACATTTGCTGTAACAATTTTGCTAAAGCCTAATTGGTCGTTATTAAAATTAGCACCAATACCAAATTTCCCTATTGGAGCATGAATGTTTCCTAAAAAAGTAGTTGGTGATCCACCACGACCAACAGAACCTAAATCTGAAACTACATTACCACCACCAAATTGATTCCATTGATTACGATATAACAAAGTAGCACATATCTTTTCAGAACTACCGGCAAATGCAGGATTATATGATAGTCTATTAAACATAAACTGACTATATTGAGCATCTTGTTGAGCGTAAGATTTTATACTCATAAATCCCGCAAAAAATAATAGTACTATATAGGTAATTTTTTTACTCATTACTTCTCTTATTAATAACTTTCGGTTTCAATAATACACTTTTAAATGAATAATGCAATACATCTAAAACCAACATCAAAACATCAAAAATGTCTATTTGTATAATATTACTTATTTATTTCTACAATATATCTGTCAATAGCCATTACCATTGAAGGGGTTTCAGGTGTTGGAGCTTGAATATTAATAGCAAGTTTGGCATCTTTTATCGCCTTTAAAGTGGTGGCACCAAATCCTGCTATTTTTGTATTGTTTTGTAGAAAATCAGGAAAATTCTCGAACAATGATCGTATGTCTGCTGGGCTAAAAAAAGCAATTATATCATAATTAACATTAGACAAATCGGATAAATTACTAGAGGCAATGCGATAGAAAAAAGCTTCTTTGAAAACTATTTTACTTTTTTTCATGAATTTTTCAATATCTTGTTTACGCCAATCACTGCAAGGGAAAAGGTATTTGTCCTTAGCATGATTTTTAAATAAAGGAAACAATTCTGTTTCTGTTCCTTTGCCAACAAACACTTTGCGTTTTCTAACTTGTATATATTTGGATATATAATTACCTATACTTTCATTTACACAAAAGTATTTCACATCAGGATGTGTTTCAATTTTCAACTCAGAACACATTCTAAAGAAATTATCTACTGAATTTCGTGAGTTTAAAATAATGGCTGTATAATCAAGTATATTAACTCTTTGCTGCCTAAACTCTTTGTTAGGAATTGGCTGCACTTCGATAAAAGGACGAAAGTCAATTTTACAATTATGTTTTTTAGCTAAATCAAAGTAAGGCGACTTTTCGCTTTCGGGCTTTGGTTGGCAAACGAGTATGCTTTTTATTTTGGTATTTTTCAAACGAAGTAATTATCTAAAATTTTAAACAACAGTAGCCAAGGTAATATTTCTAGCGCACAAAGATATATAAATATATATATTAATGGAAAACGTAAAGCTCTGACAGCCATAAAAAACATATGCACGTTTCTGAAAATTATTCCTATAAAAAAAATAGCTACTAATGTAGAAAAGATTGCCATTCCTAAAAAAGTATTGGAATTGTATATATATATTATACACAATGGAAGCATTATCAAACTTATAAATCCGTTTTGAGAAATGGTATTGGTTATAAATCCTTGTGATAAACTAGAAAAATTTAATAATTGACCTATGATCCATAATATGAGAAATTTTGAGACATAAATGAGTAGCAAAACTAAAATGGTTCGCCACAAAATATTATAAAAGCTAAAAGATAACAACTCACTTCGGGATTGTAAGTAAAAGGCAATAATGATTGAAACTGTTAAAATAAAATTGATTGATAACTGTATTATTATAGAGAGAAAATTGGTTTTACTGTCGCTCCAGATTCGTTGGCTAAGCTGGCTGTCAAAAACCGACTGGATGAATATAGTGAAATTTTTAGGATTAGTAAGGCGGGTAATTGAAATAAGTATCACTACTAAAAGTAACGATACAAAGTAGGCTCTTTTATCATTTGTTGGATGTGTAATTATTTGTTTTAAATTGGGAGTATTTCTAGACACTTTCAATTCAAATGCTATATTCGGGTTACCTTTACTCCCAATATTCTCATAGGGCATAAACAACAATCTGACTTGTTGGGAATTCAATAGTGTATCTAAAAGACTAAATTGTAATTTATCTGAAGTTAAAGTATCAATCCTATTAATTTGAACCTTTGAGGTATCTTGAGCAAAAGCAAGTACAGTTCGCATTAAAATGCAAAGTATGATAATTGATATTTGTACGAATCGTTTCAAAAAACCTGTCAAAAATAATTAATAAATCCGAAATGTATCTTGGCTGTTCTAAACTCTAATGGATTATCGAATTGTTTCCCCGTGGCATAATATAAAGAGAAAATACCTGTACCTGTTTCGATATTTAAACCCAAACCTGCTCCCCAAGGAGTGTCAGAAATAGCGGTTTTTAGTGCTTCGTTTTTGTACCATGCACCATTCCAAAACAAAACAAAATTTGAATTCTGTTGCACCAAATACCGCCACTCTACATTTAATATTCCATATTGGCTTGCAAAAATACTTTGTTCATCAAAACCACGAAGGGTTTTTAATCCACCAATACGAAAAAGTTCATTAAAAAATATGTTTGATGACTGCAAATACCCTGTATTGAAAGATGTTTTGAGCACATTGTTTGAAAACAAATGGAAGTACTTTTCTACATTAGCAATAAATCTTAATTGAAAAATATTCAATTTAAGTGAATCATACAGATTGTAGGTATTTCCTTGATTAACGCGTACTCGCAGGATATTTATTGTATTATTTCGTAAAATACTTTTTGTACCAGCAGCAAAATCTATATCAAAAGCAAATCCTTTTTTAGGGTTTATAAAATAATCAAATTTTGTTTTCCGAATGGCTATACCATAAAAATCTGAACGTATATCATTTGCACTCGGCAATTGCTTATTACTTTTTATAGCCAAAGTGTCTACAGTCAGCAAAGTTGACTGCTGTAAACTATAATACATTTTAATAAAATCGCTTCCTATAAAACGATATTGTAGGGCAAAATCATTTTGAACATTGACAAAAGCTGTATCATATTTCAAAATTTTCAATCCATAATCGAGGCCTAATTTAGTTCCAAAAAAATACGGATAATTAAACTTTAGATTTAGGTCTTGAGAGTTGCCTAAAAAACTTCTATAACTTAAATCAAAACTTTTACCACTACCTAAAATATTTTGTAGTTTTAAATTAAAATCACCCGTCAAAACAAGTTTATTGTTTTGCGAACTATTTGGAGCTACGCCAATAATACCATCCGCAGAACTTGCTTTTTTGTTGTCGAGGTATAGCAAAGGCCTTGCCTTATTGCCATAAAAGTAAACAGCAGGGCTTTTCAAAACCTTTACATAAGCCAATTCATACAACCTTTGGTTGGAATTTTTTATTAATTTTTCATTGTATAAATCACCTTGCTTTATGCCTAAATAATTCTTTAAAAAATTCTGGGAAATATTAGCCTTACCAATCACCTCAATACTATCAAATAAAATCATCTTGTTTTTGACAACATTGATATTTGCTTTGATTAAATTGCTATCAATTTCAATTGAATCTAAAAAAATCTGCGCAAAAGGAAATCCACTTTCTTCGAGCAAGCCAAGTATTTGTTCTTGCTTTATTACCCATTCATAGTAATTGAATTTTCGATTATTGCTTTGTTCAAAACCAACTTTATCAGCAAACCATTCGGAAGCATTATCGCCTTTTACAAAAATGGCTTTATAAGAAATGCCCGTATTGATTTGGAATAAAAACGAATCTGATTGTAGTTTTAACAAATCACCATTTGCAGCCAAAAAAGATTGTTTGTTTAGCTGAAGAATAACACTATTCAATTCTTGATACAATTGCAACGAATCAAGTAAGATGGGTTTAAATTCAATTTTATTAAACACCTTTTTATCTCCACTTTTAAGCTCAAGATTCAATTTTATAGCATGCTGAGCTAATGCAAACGACACATTTGCAAAAAATAATACTATATAAATAATTCGGATCAAATAAATGTTGGCTTTAATATATTTACTTCGCAATAAATAAACTTAAACGCAAATATCATATTTTGTCGGGCATTTATATTCACATACCATTTTGCAGAAAGGCTTGTCATTATTGCAATTTTCATTTCAGCACCACCCACTCGCACAAGCAAAGGGTTGTTACTGCTATCATAAAAGAAATTGAATTACGAAAAAACTATTTGCCATCTAGCAAAATTGAAAGCATCTATTTAGGTGGAGGAACTCCAAGTATATTATCTCAAGCTGAGCTTGATGCTATTTTCAGTGAAATATATAAGTATTTTGATGTGGTAGAGGGTGCAGAAATAACATTAGAATCCAACCCTGATGATTTAGATGCAAAGCGACTTGATGAATTAAGAAATTCTCAAATAAACAGATTAAGCATAGGCGTACAAAGTTTTAGAGATGAGGATTTGAAATGGATGAACAGAGCGCACTCTGCCAAGGAAGCCATTGAATCAATTAAACTTGCCAAGCAAATTGGATTTAATAGTTTGAGCATCGATTTAATATACGGAACCCCCAATTTAAGTAATGAGGCATGGAAATCTAATATAGTTCAAGCTATTGATTTAGGCGTTAACCATATAAGCAGTTACTGCTTGACAGTTGAAACAAAAACAGCGCTTTCACATTTTATTGAAAAAGGCAAAATCGAACAATTAAGCGAAGAGCAAGCATCACAACAATTCGACATATTGCTTGACACACTGGAAAAGAATGGTTTTGAGCAATACGAAATAAGTAATTTTGCGAAGGATGGTAATTACGCTGTTCATAATACCAACTATTGGATGAATAAACCTTATCTAGGCATTGGACCTTCGGCACATTCTTTTAATCAAAAAGAAAGAAGTTGGAATATTGCCAACAATATAATGTATGCTGAAGCCATTGAAAAAAATGAATTACCATTGGAGACAGAGGTTTTGAGCATGGCAAATAAACTTAACGAATATGTTATGACCAGCCTAAGGACCAAGTGGGGTTGCGATTTAAAGTATATTGAAACCCATTTTGGGTACAAATATGCAGACCAAATTGAACAACAAGCTTACCAACACCTTTTAAAAAAACACTTAATAAAAGATGGTCAAACTTTATTTATAAGCAGAGAAGGCAAATTCTTTAGTGATGGCATTGCGAGTGATTTGTTTTTGTTGTAATAATTATAATAAGGCGATTAATCGCGCATCTACTTTTACAACTATTTCCTATTTATCACACCTGCCATAGGCTGAGCAGTTGGCATCACAATCATCTCGTTTATATTAACCCTTGCAGGGCGAGAAACCACATACCAAATGGCATCTGCAATATCTTCTGGTACAAGGTTATCATAACCTTCATATACTGTTTTTGCACGTTCTTCATCGCCATGAAAACGAACGATAGAAAATTCAGTTTCTACTGCTCCAGGATTGATGGATGTTACTTTAATAGGGAATTTAGAAAACTCTAAGCGCATAGCTTTGCTCAATGCATCTACCGCAAACTTTGTACTGCAATACACATTACCGTTTGCATATACTTCTTTGCCCGCAATAGAACCAATGTTTACAATATGGCCTTTATTATTTGTTATCATAATTGGAGCAAGTGTGCGTGTAACATAAAGCAAGCCTTTTATATTGGTATCAATCATTTTTTCCCAATCATCAATATCCCCTTCGTATATAGTGTTTAGTCCACTTGCCAAGCCCGCATTGTTTAGTAAAACATCTATTTGTTTCCATTCTGATGGCAATGAGTGTATGGAAGCTTCAACTTCTTTTCGTTTGGTTATATCATAGTTTTGGGTGAGCACATCAATACCAAAATCGGAAGATAATTGGGTTTTTATAGCCTCCAATCTGTCTTCCCTCCTACCTGTTATTATTAAATTAAAACCTTCGGAAGCTAGTTTTTGTGCGGTGGCTTTGCCTATGCCAGATGTGGCTCCTGTTATATATGCAATTTTTTTATTCATAATTTATTAAAATTATTTACTTTGCTAAGGTAATATAAATTGGAAATTTTGAATTTCAAATTTTGAATTTTGATTTAATTACTATCAACAACCATCAACTTTCAACTAAAGAATGTCGTTTGAAATAACCATATTAGGAAATAGCAGTGCCACACCAGCACCTAACAGGCATCCGTCTGCGCAGCATTTAAAAATATTAGACCATCATATTCTTATTGATTGTGGCGAAGGCACTCAAATGCAATTGCAAGCGTATAAGATTAAAAAATCTCGTATCAGTCAGATATTTATTAGCCATGTGCATGGTGATCATATTTTGGGTTTGCCTGGCTTGCTTTTATCAATGAACCTTATGCGCAGAGAAACCCCTATGCACATTTATGGTCCAAAAGAATTGTTCGAGATTTTGGATGTTTTTTTTAAGCATAGTGGCATAAGATTTAATTTTAAATTGCACTACCACCCTGTTAACACCGAGAAGGAAGAAGTGGTGTTTGAGAATATATATTACAAAGTAACTACTTTTCCTATTTATCATAGGGTGCCTTGTGTGGGTTTTAAATTCAGAGAGCGCAGTGTGCTACGAAAATTAAATATAGAAGCTTGCGCCAAACACAAAATCCCATTTACTCATTTTAATGATATTAAGATGGGTAAAGATTTTGTGAGCAGCGATGGAAAAACAGTGATAAGCAACCATGAGCTTACTTTTGATTCTGGCATACCCATGAGTTATGCATATTGCAGCGATACCATTTATGATGAGCGTGTGATAAAAGCTGTTGAAGATGCAGATATACTTTACCACGAAACTACTTTTATGCACGACAAGCTTGAACGTGCCATAGAAACCATGCACACTACCGCCAAACAAGCGGGCATTATTGCCACCAAAGCCCATGTTAAAAAACTTCTTATCGGGCATTTTAGTGCAAGGTATGACGACCTGCAACCTTTGCTAGACGAAGCCAGAACTGAGTTTAAAAATACCGAAATAGCCATTGAAGGCAAAATGTTTGTGATTGAATAGTGATGCTTGTTAGTGATTGATAACTGTTCACCGATAACTGCTTATTCATATTTATTTGCCACTACCCTCTTTTTTTTGTTCATTCGCAAGAATGCAAACATTTACACCACAAAACTGGAAAGACTACGAACTTATTGATTGCGGAGATTTTGAAAAACTCGAAAGATTTGGCAAGTTAACCCTTCGCAGACCCGAACCTCAAGCCCTTTGGAACAAAGTGATGAGCGATGCTGAGTGGAACAAATTAGCAGATATTACCTTTAAACAAAAAGGCAGTCACAGCGGAGAATGGCAGAAAAAGCTAAAAACCCAAGGCGACAAATGGAAGATTGCATATGGCACTTATGATTTTAAAATAAAATTCAATCTATCGCTTACATCTTTCAAGCATGTTGGCATATTTCCAGAACAAGCCGACAATTGGGATTATATATACAACAATCTAAGAAAAGTAAAAGGAGAGCAACCTCGATTCTTAAATCTATTTGCTTATACGGGCGGTGCATCGTTGGCTGCCAAAGCAGCCGGAGCAGATGTTACGCATGTGGATAGCATAAAGCAAGTTATTAATTGGAGCCGTGAGAACATGGAACTATCAGGCATAGACAATATCAGATGGGTGGTAGAAGATGCAATGAAATTTGTGAAGCGTGAAGTTAAAAGAGGAAAAACATATCATGGCATTGTGTTAGACCCTCCAGCTTATGGCATTGGAGCAAATGGCGAACGTTGGCAATTGGAGCAATGCATCAACGAAATACTTAGCGAAGTGGCACAATTGCTAGACCCCAAACAACACTTTGTAATCCTAAACGTGTATTCAATGGGATTGAGTGCCTTATTGGTTCAGAATTTAATCAATAGAAATTTCAAGGATTGCCAAGAATTAGAAAATGGAGAATTGTATCTTCAAGCCAAATCGGGAGTGACTTTACCTCTTGGCATTCTTGCTAGATATAGCAAGGGTTTGAAGTAATAAGACATAAAAAAAAGTGGGTAAAAACCCACTTCCTTCAATTTATATTTTGTATTTCTTCTTGATTTGGAAGAAGTAGCTTCGGCTAATTTCAAAAGGTTTTTCAATTCCTTTTAAATATAACCTTCCAGTATCGTTAGTCCATTTCTCAATACGCACCACATTTATTAAATTAACAATGGATGAGCGATGAATCTGAATAAAAGTATCCTGCGGAAGCTTGTTATCCCAGTTTTTAATCGAATTGTAAGTAATACTTAACTTACCATCATTCATAAATATTTTGGTATAATTACCAAAAGCTTCAATATAATTAATGTCTTTAATTCTAATAAAATTCATTTTATTATCAAACGATAATAAAATAATTTGTTCAGCTTCAAAACGCTCACCACCATCAGTTAAAGCACTGGTTTCAGAATCAGATTGCTTAGCAGAAACAGCATCATTTGTTAATCTTTCAATGGCTTTTCTAATTCTATCGGTACTAACCGGTTTTAATATATAATCAACAGCATTCAATTCAAATGCTTTAATAGCAAAATCAGGATGCGATGTAATAAAAATTATTTTAGGAACATGGTTTACTTGGTTCAATAAATCAATAGAAGTAAGTCCATTTAAATCAATGTCTAAGAAAACTAAATCAGGTTTTGTACTATTAATTAATTCTTTAGCCGAATCAAAATCAATAGCTTCTCCAATCAAATCAATGTTAGGAAATTGCTCTAACACTTTTCTTAGAGTTATTCGCATCAACTCAACATCATCAACTAATATGGCTCTAATTATATTTTTCATCACTTGTAATTTTTACACTATTTCTTATTTTATTTTAATCAGCAATTTATTATTATACGGCTAAAAAATTCAATAACTTATTAACCAAACTATACTTGCTGTGCAATCTATTGTATTTTATTAAATAATAAAAACACAAATTATTTATTCTTCTAAAGTAATTTGTGTTACTTCAGGTCTCATTTGAGGAAACAACAACACATCTTGAATTGAATGCGAATTAGTCATTAGCATACAAAGCCTATCAATTCCAATTCCTATACCAGCTGTTGGAGGCATACCATATTCCAAAGCACGCAAGAAATCGTTGTCAATAAACATCGCTTCATCATCCCCACGTTCCATTAGTTTCACTTGTTCTTCAAACCGTTCTCTTTGGTCAATAGGGTCGTTCAATTCGCTATAGGCATTGGCTATTTCTTTCCCATTTATGATCAATTCAAATCTTTCAACCAATCCTTCTTGGCTGCGATGTTTCTTAGTTAAAGGAGATAACTCAACAGGATAATCGGTAATAAAAGTAGGTTGAATAAAATTGCCCTCGCATTTAGCCCCAAAAATTTCATCCACCAGTTTACCCTTGCCCATGCTAGGTTTGGTTTCAATATGAAGTTTATGACACACTTCTCTCATTTGATTTTCATCCATTTGGCTTATATCAAATCCAGTATGTTCTTTAATAGCTTCAAAAATTGGAATTCGCTTGTATGGTGCTTTAAAATTAATTGTATTTTCACCAACCTGCAACTGCGAAGTGTTATGCATAGCTAGAGCCGTTTTTTCAAGCAATAGTTCGGTAAAATCCATCATCCACAAATAATCTTTGTAGGCAACATAAAACTCGAGAATGGTAAATTCAGGATTATGAGTCCTATCCATTCCTTCGTTTCTAAAGTTTCGGCTAAACTCGTAAACAAAATCAAATCCACCTACAATCAGTCTTTTTAAATACAACTCATTAGCAATGCGTAAATAAAAAGGCACGTCTAAAGCATTATGGTGGGTTATAAAGGGCTTGGCTGCAGCACCTCCTGGAATATTTTGTAATACTGGTGTATCCACTTCCAAAGCTCCACTATCATTTAAATAATCACGAATGGTTTTAATCATCAAAGTACGTTTCACAAACGTATCTTTCACTTGTGGATTAATTATCAAATCAGCATATCTCTGACGGTAACGAAACTCAGGGTCGGTAACAGCATCAAAAGTTTCACCTTCTTTTTCTTTAACAATAGGTAATGGTTTTAGTGCTTTCGATAATACCTTAATTTCTTTGGCATGCAAAGAAATTTCGCCCGTTTTAGTAGTAAACATATAGCCCGAAATACCTATAATATCTCCAATGTCGAGAAGTTTTTTAAAAACTATATCATACATGGTTTTATCTTCTTCAGGGCAAATATCATCTCTACGAACATACACTTGTATACGCCCAACAGAATCTTGAATTACAGCAAAACAAGCTTTCCCCATATCTCTAACGCTCATTATTCTGCCTGCAATCTTAACAGATTTAAGACTTTCATCATCCGTATTCATTTCAAAACCATCTTTAGCCTCAGTAGAAGAATGACTCACAGCATATAGCTCTGCTGGATAAGGATTTAATCCTATTTTTTTTAGCTCGCTTAGTTTCTCCCTACGCAGTAATTCTTGTTCACTTAGATTTATCATTTTTATTTAAAAGTTTGCGAAAATAAAAAAGCCATTCCATATTTTTATGGAATGGCTTTAAATAAGTTATATTTTCTTTTAATAAATATTGGCTGAGTTTCTATATCCTGATAAGTTTTTGTACCAATCTTGATATTGTGCCCCTCCAGATTGAGCCCAAGTTGCAAACTTAAGATGAGCATTAATGATGGCTGCTTTTTCAATAGGATAGTTAAATGTTTCAGGAATATTTATTGCAAAAGGTAGCGAGTTAGAAGTTTTATAATAACGTGCAGTAGAAGGGATAGAGTTATCTGCATTGGTACCTAGAATAGCTGTATTAACCAATTCGGAAGGAGTTTGGTCTGGCAAATGCACTTCGTAGCCACGTCCTTTATCACTCTCGTCAATAAAAATAAATGGATTAAATGAACTTAGCGAAAAGCTTTGGTGTGTGCTAAATGTCAGTGCTATTGAAATTGTGTCAGTGCTTTGAGCTGTAGTATGAGGCCATGTATTGTAATTTGAAATAATGCTTTTTGAATTTGCAAACACATTAATAATAGCTTTATTAGCATTTGCCTCTAAACCCAAGCCTCCGGTAATAGTAGTCACTGCACTTTTGTTTATAGGTAGTTCCACAGAAAATGCGTTTTTGAAAATTCCACCAGCTGCACGCAATTTAAATTTACCTGTCATCGAAACCATTTTGTTACTCGCATCCAAAACACCGTTATACTGATAAGCCACAACAACATCATTCAAATCATAATCGCCTTTGCTTGGCCATAAATCTTCAAATGCCACATTTGCAAAAGTGCTTGGCGAAGGGTAAGATACATTATATGCTTTGTTTCCATCTGTAGGATAGTCGTCATAAGCATTTAATACTCCATCGTTATCATCATCATTACCAGATGCAGGGGTAGTTGTTAGCATATTTGTTTTATCAACTGAAGTAACAGGATTAGCAGTAGCATATACAACACAATCATTAAAATCATCATCACTTCCACTTCCACTATTTCTAAGCAAATCTTCAAAGCCAATTAAAAATCTTTGGGTTGGATTGTCATATAAAAATGCAACGTGCTCTCTTCTATCAGAAGTAGTTTCTGGATTTAAATCTCTTAAAGTATAAAAAAATGTTGCGTTTGGATTCACAGTATTTCCATTCCAAGCATTTTGAGCCAAAGCAAAACCAATGGAAGTGTCTGCTCCAACTCTACCAATTAATACTTTATTACCTGTAGCCATTCCACCACCACTTCCTGAATACGAAGCATTTGGAAAAATAGCAATTAATGAATCTATTTGACTTGCGTTTGTCGGAGGGGTTGCTGTTGGATATTTAAAATAAAATAGCCCATTTAAATATCCAGCTCCTTCATGTACAAAAGTTACCCAAACATCACATAAAGCTGTTATTTTAAGGTTACGCTGCAAATTTGAAGCTAAATAACTAGGATGATATGTTGGAACAGGTTGTCTTTCAGGTAATGTTGCATTTATATCTGCAAGAAATTGATTGGTAACTACATCATTAGGTGTCATTAAATAATTAGGAACACCACTGTTATTATAGGTTCCTAACTTGTATGATAATCGAGAGAATGATTTACCTAAACTCAAAGACTTTGGCATGTACTTTTGCACTACTGTTCTAACCAGAAGGGGATTTTTACCCCCAATTTTCATCGAAACTCGGCCATTTGTTACAGGTGCTATTACATTATTTACCATTCCAATGTAATTAATATTAAGAACAACTTGTTTTAAATAGATTGGAATATTATATTTCATATCCAAAACACCTAAAGCATTGGTTATTCCAACTGCAATAACTTTTCCGCCATTTTCAGGGCTATCATCCATAATATCAACTCTAACACCTGTTAATGGTTGGTCATTATTTGCCAAAAGCATGATGTTGAAATTAACATCATCTGCCGTCTTGTAACTAAAACCTGCTGGCACCACCATTTCCTCCATTGTTTTTGGATTTGGATTTATTACCTGTTGTTGTTCTGTGTTTTTCACATCTTTGCTACACGAACTAATTAAAGCTATTAGCGAAAGAATTGAAATTGCTGCTTTTTTCATATATTTTAGACTTTTGATTTTATTTTTCACATTTTATACCAAAACTTAAAACATTAAATATTAGAATTTTACATAAAAACATTAATTAGATAATTCTCGAAATGGGATTATTTTTCGTGTTTTTGCAACATACTAATTCCTGCTTTTGCTTTCTGTTCAATACCATATCTGTATTGGTAATTATTATATTTTAAAGCATTTTTATAGTGTGTCAAAGCTAAACTATTATAATTTAGTTTTTCGTAAATAATGGCGAGTTGAAGATGAGAATTAGGTATAATATATACTTGTAATTGACCTTCCATTTTTATAACAAAATTGTAGTTTTCTATTGCCTTTTGATAGTTATTTATTCCATGGTAAATTCTTGCTAATCGATAGTAATACTCAGTTCTCTCCAAGTCAGAATAATTTTTTTTCACCCCATGTGATAGTATTTCTTGTTCAGCCTTGTAATAATACCCTCCATCTGTAAATAATCTAGTTTTGAGTAATGATATATTAGGCAATTTATTTTCATCACCTTGCGATGATATGATTAGCCATTTTTTTTCGTTTTCGCTATATTTATTTGATAAGCCAGCATATAAATAATAATTATTCGTATCCCCTTTTACAATATAACTCCAAGCTAATTTTGTATATGTTTCTTGGTATAAACTTTTATTAGGACAAAGACTAACAAATCGCTTCAGATACATTGAGGCATCTTCATCTAATCTATTTAGCTTCATACTACCTAACAAGTAATCTGTATAATAAAAGGATACATAATCTTTTGTGTGAGGTTTATCCAAAAGATTTTTTATACCTTCATCTGCCATATCACATTTACTGGCAACAAATGCTCTAACACAATTAGTCATCAAATTTGTTTGATAATCATTTGTAAACTTATCGGTTAGGCTCCAATTAGAAAGTTTATCTTTATCAAAATTAATT
>CAIVPY010000155.1 GCA_903907885.1 uncultured Bacteroidota bacterium | reverse complement strand
CTTTTTAAAATTATTATATTGTTTTTCAGTATCACGTCTTTCTACCCTACTCATACTTGCCGAAGCCAATTCAGTTTCAATATTTATTATAGATTCAATGTCGGTAATACTTGTATCCATTTTATTAATACCAAATACTTTAAAAGATTTTAACATATATTCTAAATATGCTTTTTTTGTTTTCAACGACTTTTCATCATTTTTTAAATAATTGTCTTTATCGGGTAATCCTAATCCCCCTTGACCCATATTAACAATATAGCTGCTACTGTTTTTATTATCCTGACCTACATAAAAATTAAACAAACACCTAAAACCCATTTTATGAAAATTAGAAATAGTTTGAATCAATTGTTCCTTCGTAGTAATAGAATTAATTTGATTCAAATATGGCATAACGGGGCTAATCCCTTGCGATTCTCTTTTAAGTGTATCCATAAATACCCTATAAAACTTACCCACTTTGTCAATAGCCGAATTTGGTAAAGCTGTTTTGTTGTTTGCAGCATTTTCTAATAACTGTTTTAGTAAAAAATTGTTTTGCTCAACTATTTCATTGAAACTACCCCAACGACTTTCACTTTCAGGTACTGGATTGTCTTTCATCCACGTTCCGTTTGCATATTCGTAAAAATCATCAGCCGGATTAGCTGATTTATTCATTCCTTTAATATTTAATGCAGGAACCGCCCTTTCAAGCGTAAATGCTGCCAATACAACAAAGGCCAGCAAAAAAGAAAGTTTATTTATTTTCATCATTTGATAATTTTCGTGCCGCAATTTTATTAATTAAAACGGATATCCCACCCCAAAATTAAGGATAGTATTTTCCCACATCACACCAAAGTCGTTATATTTCCCAATCACCCAACGCTCAGAGGCTGCAAGTCGAGGGTCTTTTATGGGTACAGCTGCATCAAGTCTAAATATAAAAATATTTAAATTTAGTCTAACACCCAATCCAGAGCCTATAGCTATTTGGTCAATAAATTCATTGTATTTAAAAACAGCTCCTTTCCTCCCATCATCCTTAGCTGTCCACACATTTCCTGCATCGGTAAATATGGCTCCTTCGAAAAGATGGTTATATATATTAAATCTGTATTCAAAATTCATTTCAATTTTCACTTCACCCGAACGATCAATCTGGTTTATGGTATCAAAAGTTCCTGGCCCTACCGAGCGAGGCCTGAAAGCTCTGATACTATTAGCACCACCTGTAAAAAACCGCTTTTCGTAAGTAATAAAGTTTGGTGAGTTTCCAAATGGTAAAGCATAACCACCAGCAGCTCTAAAATGAATTGAATTATTAATATCCAAAACTTTGTTCCATCGGGCATCCATATATGTTTTGGCATATTGATAATAGTTTACACCAAATAGCTTGTAATGTCCTTTTTCATCTTTTGGTGTGCCTAAAAGTTCATTAAAAGCAGTTATAGATGTGCCTGCAACTTCTAATACATCCCATCTCCAATAAAAATAACTACCATCTCTGGATAGAGGTTTATCTGAATATGTTAATCCAAATTTCGAATCTGTAATAAGATTATTAGCAAAAATATTTTGAAGTAAAATATCCGTTTTGCTTCGTGCTTCTAATTCTGCACTAGCAAAATTTGTGTTTATATAACTTATTTCTAAAGGCGAAAAATTATAACTGTAGAGTTTTTTGTTGATTTGATAAGTAAAACCTGTTGTGAATACTGTTCGTTTATATTGAAGATTGGTTTCATAAATAATTGAATTGGTAATAATAGTTTTGGTACTCGATAGTAATAATTTTCTATCGAAATTCTTTAAAAAAACCAATCTAGGTAACGATAAGCTTGCAGTCAAACTATATTCATTGCTATTAAAAAACTGACTATTATTGATGGTACTTCCCCCTTGTGCCTCTATGGCTGTTCTTAATCGAAAACTTAAAATTTCAGCCCCATGAAAAATGTTTTTATCACTAAATTGTGCAGAAGCAGCAAGTCCAAAATTTCGATAAGCCGCCAATTGCCCTAGTGTATTACTCTGGTCAGATGTGATAGCCTGTGGCTCTATAACCATATCGTATTTTTTCAGAGGAGTTAGTTTTATATAAAAATCAAGTTTGTGGCTTATACTGTCATCAATAGGTGTGGGGGTAATACTAATGAATTTGAAAATTTGCAAATCGGTGAATTTATTGTAAGTGGCACTCAGATTTTTTTGTGTAAAAATAGCACCCTTTTCCAAAAACAAATTCCTTTCAATCACTTCAGGATTCACCTTATTGTTTCTAGGTATATATGTAAAATTTTTAAGTCTAATGGTGTCTCTTTGATTCTTATCGTCCAAGCCTTGGTTCTGCTCAATTTCTACTATAATATTATTAATGGTGTAGATGTCATGTGGGTCAAAATCGGTTTTGTTTTGGATATTTATGCCAAGAGTAATTTTATAATTTCCATCGCTCGAGTCTAAATCAAAATCTAAAAAATCTTTTGAAAACTGAAAATACCCTTGATTTCTTAATACTTCCACAATTCTACCTTGCTCTTTAATAAGATTCTCTTTGTTATACTCATTGCCCAACTTCAGAAAGCTATTGTCCATGTGGTTTTTAACGATTTGGAAAATATTTTTATCCGCTATATTTAAATCAATACTATAAATGTTGTAGGGTCTATTTAACTTAATTGTATATGATACAACCTCTCTTAGTTGTTGAGGTATTATTCCAAATAGTTTTAATGGTTTAACAGAAAAGTCGATGTTCGGATAAAAATAACCTCGAGCAGAGAGGGCATTTCGCATGCTTTTTTCTGATCTTTCAATCAACGATGAGTCTAGAATAACAGGATTAACACCTAATTGGTATCTTAAAAACCTTTTTAGTTCATTGTCATTTTTGCCAGGTAAACCTACAGTTGGAACACCCAAACGATAAAACCAAACATTGAGTCGAGCTAATCCAAGAAACTTTTTATTAGGTTTTTGCCTAATACTTTCCTCCAAAACGCCTTTAACAAAACGACTACGATTTCCCTCAACAATTTTTACATTATTTTTTACTAACTGGTGTTCGTTTTGAAGCTGACGTTTGGCTAAATTGCACGAAAATAAAATACACATTGTAAGTACAAAGGCACTTACTTTTTTAATTTTAAATATGTTATCTAAAAATACTATCAATTTTATTCGTTCGCTCAAAGATAAAAAAATACGACAACACGAAATGCTTTTTACTGCCGAAGGCACAAAATCTGTCATTGAGTTATGCCAAGCTTCAAAAATAAGCGTTAAGGGCGTTTTTGCAACAAAAGAATGGTTAGATAATTATTCAACTAAAATTCCGAAAAATATTGAAATTAATTTGGCGTCTAACAAAGAGATGGAACAAATAAGTTCTTTAAAAACACACCAAAATGTTTTGCTTTTAGCTCAAATTCCTAGTTTTAATTTAGATAAGGCATCAATTAACAAAGGATTAAGCTTGGTGATTGATACCATTCAAGACCCAGGTAATTTAGGAACCATCATTCGTATTGCTGATTGGTATGGTATCGAAAATGTTATTTGTTCTCTATCGTGTGCAGATGCCTATAACAGCAAAGCCATTCAAGCAAGTATGGCTTCAATTGCTAGAGTTAAAGTTCATTATATTGATTTGTTGACATTTCTTTCACAAAACTCACTACCCGTTTATGGAGCAGTGATGGATGGCGAAAACCTACATGCCATCAATCTCAAAATGCCTGCCTTATTGTTGATAGGTAATGAAGGAAAAGGCATTGGTAACGATTTAAAAACTTATATTAATCAAGCAATTACCATTACTAAAATAGGAGAAGCCGAAAGCCTAAATGCTGCCATTGCTACTGCTATCATATGTGATAGGTTTTTGGGTTAACCTAATTATTTATTTTTCGTACCCCTTTTTCACTTCGCAAATTCTATTACTTTTGCGCCCGCATACATTATGGATAGAAATACACTGGTTGGCTTCGGGCTAATATTTGCAATTATTATAGGATTTGCTTACTTCAATCAACCTTCTGACAAAGAGATACAAGCTTTAAAGCTTGAAAAAGATTCAATTGAATTGGTTAAATACCGTAGCGATAGCATGGAAGCATTAATGGCTGATGATGTTCAAAAAACCGAATTGATGAAGGTGGTTGATTCTGCTACCATGACTTCTGCATTTGGTGGATTTTCGAATTTTGTGAATGGTAAAGAAGAGTTTAGCACCATCCAAAACGAAAACTTAAAAGTAACTCTTACCAACAAAGGAGGAAGAATTTACAGTGTTGAATTAAAAAAATACAAACGATTCGACAAATCTCCATTAATTTTATTTGATGGCTCAGAAAATGAGTTTGCCTATAGTTTTGCCACAGCTGATGCCAAAGCCATATCAAGTAAAGATTTATATTTTACACCTCAAATATCGAGTACGGG
>CAIVPY010000154.1 GCA_903907885.1 uncultured Bacteroidota bacterium | reverse complement strand
CAACTGTGGTGCATGCGAACCTGAGTGTCCAAACAATGCAATTTATGAAGCTGGTGCAGAGTGGGCATGGGCAGATGGAAACAATTTAACCGGAACAGTTACTGTTGATGGTGAAAATATTGACGTAAGCAAACGCTTTGCGCCTATTTCTGATGATGTATATTACATTGTTACAAGTAAATGTACTGAGTGTGTAGGTTTTCACGAAGAACCTCAATGTGCGGCTGTTTGCCCAGTTGATTGCTGCGTTGCCGATCCTGACAATGAAGAAACAAAAGATGCTTTGTTAGAGAAGAAACAAAGAATGCACGCTTAATTGCATTGATATCATCATTAAAAAAGCCCTTGCTATAAAATAGCAAGGGCTTTTTTGCTTTCTCTTAAATCAAATTCATTGTAAAATGTAACCGATTGTTGTAATAAGCTTTTCGGAATCTTACTATTATCATAGCAACAGTATTTAACTTGTTGATTTCTTGTGCATTTGAATTATACATTTATGATTTTAGTAGATTAGATTTATTTGCTAGTATGGTAAATTAAATTTTAATGATAAATGAAACAAAAAGGAAGTTAACCTAGTCTAAATAGTATATTTGCTATTGAAGTAAATTTATTGATTTGTATTTCATATCATGGAGCGAAAAATTAATTTACACAACAAATTTCTTATACCAATATTGCTTAGTGGTATTGTAATAGGTTTGTTTGCAAAAGTCGAAGCTCAAAATCAATTTGGATTAGTTACAGGAAATTATTCAGGATTAAACAGCCTGAAAATCAACCCAGCCAATATTTGTTATCAGCCCATTTCACTTGACTTAAATATTATTGGTGGTAATGCAAACATTAATAACAATCACTTTTATACTACCCCTACATTCTTATTTGGCTATGATTCAATAGCACCTATTATAGCTAATAGAAAATTCTCAGAATCAACTGTAACAAAATATGATTTTATAATTCGTGATGATTTACAGTCAAAGGGATATGCATTTGCAGGGGCAAACATTATGGGACCTTCATTATTGTTAAGTTTAAGTACAAAAAGAACAATAGCATTTACTACTGCCCTTAGGTCTCATGCCAGTGGAACTAACGTTTCGGGAAGCACCGCACTTGCCTTATTTGAAGGGCCAACATATAGTAAACTTCAAAATACTAACATGCAAATGCAGAAAACAAAACTGTCTTTTGCAAGTTGGTTTGAAATGGGCTTAAGCTATGCCCAAGTTGTTAGCGAAAATTTGAAATATGTACACCGCATAGGCGGTTCCTTAAAAATGTTATTAGGCACAACAGGTGGCTATATTTATGACAAAGGTTTTAATGCGTATAACGAGACTGGGCAAGATTTACAATTGAAAAATGCAAATTTTAGTTATGCCTATGCAGGACCTGATAACACCAGTGAAATAACGAGCAACCAACTGCTATCAATCAGAGGAATGGGGGCAAGCATTGATTTAGGTTATTCTATTCAACAAAAAGATAAGAATTCTAGAGGACGAAATGTATGCCCAAATCTGTTTGGATATACAGATGTGAGTTGCGGGTATAAATGGAAAGCAGGCATATCTCTGTTAGATATTGGGGCAATTAAATATTATAACAATTCATTTGCTACCGACATATATGGAGGTAATTCAGATTGGAATAATTGGGGTTCTGTTTTGAAACTAAACCCACGACAAATTGATTCCGCTTTTAAAACAAAAATTTCGAGTACAAACATAAGTTCATGTGAGTCTTTTTGGCTTATTTTGCCAGGTGCTATTAGTGCACAGTTTGATTATAGAATTTCGGAAAGTATCTATCTAAATTCAACTATAGTGCAAAGGATTACACCCTCTTTTAGTCCTTCGCTTGCACGAATGAATTCGATTGCCATTATACCACGTTTCGAAAAAGAAAATGTAGAAGTTAGCATTCCTTTGGTACTTAACGAATATAAAAGTCCTAATATGGGTTTGGCTTTTAGGTTTAAATATATACTTGTGGGTAGCGATAGGTTTGGTGAAACCTTTGGTTTTAAAACCATGTATGGGGCCGATTTTTATGTAGTATTGCGATATTGCATATCCGAAAGATGTAAGAAAGTGAGAAATGTGTTTTAATCACTTAAAACATAGCTTTTGCATGAATCTT
>CAIVPY010000153.1 GCA_903907885.1 uncultured Bacteroidota bacterium | reverse complement strand
TTTTTTAAACATGAAACAAATGTATTAAGCCTTGGGAAATATCAAACAAAAAATAAAATAATTTGTAAATGATGATGTTACCTCAAACATAATTTTCAAATAATTAATCAGATATTGCCGCTCTGTGTATAAAAGTAAAAATAGCTAAATGCCTATTATATCAAGCAATTACAAGGGTAATACCTTCACCAAAAATGGACATCTTGAGACCTTATTACCTGCATTGTTTCGAAAGGTAATCGTACAATTCGCTCGAGAAAGAATAACACTAAAGGACGGTGATTTTATTGATTTGGATTGGCAAAGGCAAAATTCAAAAAATGTTTTAGTGCTGTTTCATGGCCTTGAAGGCAGTTCACAATCGCAGTATATGAAAGGTTTTTCAAATCATTTTTTCGAAAAAGGATACGATACCTGCGCTGTAAATTTTCGCAGTTGTAGTGGCGAGATGAACAAGTTGTTGCGAAGCTACAACAGTGGCGTGTCTGACGATATTGATGAGGTGCTGAAACATATTATACAAAGCCAATCATATACCGAAATGTATTTGTGTGGTTTTAGTTTGGGGGGCAATGCCTTGTTAAAATATGTAGGAGAACAATCTACATTATTAAACCCTATTATAAAAAAAGCTACTGCCTTTTCTGTACCGATTGATTTGGCTGGAAGTTCAAAAGTATTGGCCAATTTTTCAAACAAAATGTATATGCAACGCTTTCTGAAATCATTAAATAGCAAAATGAAACAAAAAGCCATTATGTTTCCAGGTAGTATTGATGTAAAAGGTATTGAGAAAATTAATACATTTGATGAGTGGGATAGCCAATATACAGCGCCCATGCATGGCTATAAAGATTCGGCTGATTATTACCAACGATGCAATGCCTTGCAATTTTTGCCTTATATTGGTATTCCTACCTTGTTGGTAAATGCACAAAACGACCCTTTTTTATCAAACACTTGTTTTGCAAGCAAAGAAGCGAACGACAACCCTTATTTTTTCTTTGAAGCACCTAAATATGGTGGACATGTTGGCTTTTCAGAATCTTTTCCAAATGGTATTTATTGGAGCGAAAATAGAGCTCGACTATTCTTTGAAGAAACATGAAATGCTGCTATAGTATTTGCATAGATAAGCCTGATAGGTTTAAGGTTGCATTTACAAATCTATTTTATTGTTGTAAATATCCAGGCCGTCATTTGGGAGTTTCTTTTTCCATTATTCTTAAATGAATTCAAATATTCTATTTTAGTTGAAAACTTTTTTGGAACTTGCTACCTATCAAGGCTGCCTTTTTAATTTTTCAACATAACCTTAAATTAATATAGGCAAAGCCTATTTTTGAGATTGAAAAATCAAAACACGCCCAAACGAATTTTATAGATAATGCAATTTTCTCATTTACACGTTCATACCCAGTTCTCTTTGCTTGATGGTGCTGCTGATATTAAAAAGCTATACAAGAAAGCCTTGGCAGATAATATGCCTGCCATTGCCATCACCGATCATGGCAATATGTATGGGGCATTTGAGTTTGTGGCCGAGGCTTATAAACACAAAAACGAAGATGGCAGCCTAAAGGTGAAACCCATTGTGGGCTGCGAGTTTTATGTGGTAACTAATAGAGCAAAAAAGCAATTTACCAAAGATGATAAAGATGTGCGTTATCACCAATTGTTGCTGGCTAAAAATGCCGAAGGTTATCAAAACCTAATTAAGTTGTGTTCGCTTGGTTTTACAGAAGGAGCTTATGGTAAATATCCTCGAGTGGATAAAGAATTAATTTTGCGTTACCACAAAGGTTTGATAGCTACGACCTGTTGTTTAGGGGCAATGGTACCGCGAACTATTTTAAAAAAAGGAGAGGCTGAAGGAGAAGCCGAATTCAAATGGTGGTTGAATATTTTTGGTGAAGATTACTATATTGAGTTGCAACGCCACGATATCGAAGACCAAAACAAAGTAAACGAAGTATTGCTGAAATTTGCAGCCAAGTATAATGTGAAAGTGATTGCTAGTAATGACTCACATTATGTGGATCAGAAAGATGCCAATGCCCACGATATTTTGCTTTGTGTGAACACAGGCGAAAAGCAATCAACCCCGAAAATGAGCGATTTTTCGGATGATGATGTGAACATAAAAGGAAAGCGTTTTGCTTTTGCTAATGATCAGTTTTTTTTCAAAACCACTGAACAGATGTCTCAACTTTTCAGCGATATTCCTCAAGCTATTGATAATACAAACGAGATTGTAGGAAAGATTGAAACACTTGATTTGAAACGAGAAATTTTATTGCCCAATTTTGAGATTCCAATTGGATTTACAAGCCAAGACGAATATTTGCGTGATATAACTTATAAAGGTGCCAAAGAAAGGTACAAAGACATTGGACCAGAGGTAGAAGAACGCTTGAACTTTGAGCTGCATACCATTAAAACCATGGGTTTTGCAGGCTACTTTTTAATTGTAGCAGATTTTATTAAAGCAGGTCGTGATTTGGGAGTATGGGTAGGTCCGGGTCGTGGTTCGGCAGCTGGCAGTGCGGTGGCCTATTGCATAGGCATTACCAATATCGACCCTATCAAGTATGAACTACTTTTTGAGAGGTTTTTGAATCCAGATAGGAAGTCGATGCCAGATATTGATACGGATTTTGAGGATAGTGGCAGGCAAAAGGTAATAGATTATGTAATCAATAAATATGGGCGAAATCAAGTAGCTCAGATTGTTACTTATGGTACTATGGCAGCCAAAAGCAGTATAAAAGATGTAGCTCGAGTACTTGATTTGCCGTTGAATGATGCCAATGCATTGGCCAAACTTGTTCCATCAAAACCTGGTACCGAGTTAGGAAGAATATTGCAAGCTCCTTTAGAAGGCGAAAATAGTTTGAAAGAAAAAGAAGGCTACGAAAACGAGGATATTGAAAATGTAAAAAAAATTAGAGAGCTGTATGCAGGAAATGATTTAACTGCCGAAGTTTTAAAACAAGCTGAAATATTAGAGGGTTCAGTGCGAGGTACAGGAGTTCATGCAGCAGGTTTAATAATTGCACCTAAGGATTTAATGGAGATTGTTCCAGTTGCTACAGCAAAAGACTCTGATTTGGTTGTTACGCAGTATGAAGGAAAAATAATTGAAGATGCGGGTGTAATTAAGATGGATTTTTTAGGTTTAAAAAATTTGACCATCATTAAAAACACTTTGCGTTTTATTAAGCAAAATCATGATACTGACTTAGTGTTGGAAGAAATTCCATTAGACGATAAATTGACCTACGAAAAGATATTTCAAAGAGGTGAAACCAATGGTGTCTTTCAGTTTGAAAGTCCCGGTATGCAGAAGCATTTGAAGGATTTGAAACCCGATAAGTTTGATGATTTAGTTGCTATGAATGCACTATATAGACCAGGTCCTATAGCTTATATACCTACTTTCATTAAACGTAAAAATGGTATTGAAAATGTGGTGTATGATTTGAAAGAGATGGAGGAATATTTAAAACCAACTTATGGTGTTACAGTGTATCAAGAGCAGGTAATGTTATTGTCTCAAAAGTTAGGAAATTTTAGCAAAGGCGATGCTGATGTATTGCGAAAAGCCATGGGAAAGAAAGATCGCTATACGCTTGATAAAATGAAAAGCAAGTTTATGGAAGGAGGTACTGCCAATGGGCATCCATCTGATAAATTAGAAAAAATTTGGAAAGATTGGGAGGCATTTGCTCAATATGCTTTTAATAAATCACACTCGGTTTGTTATGCTTATATTGCTTTTCATACCGCTTATTTAAAAACACATTACCCTGCAGAATTTATGGCTGCCACGCTTGATAACTCATCAAGAAATATTGATGAAGTTTCTTTCTTTATGGATGAATGTAAACGAATGGGTATGAATGTACTTGGGCCAGATATAAACAAATCAGAGGTTACCTTTTCGGTAAACAAAGAAGGCGAAATACGCTTTGGTTTGATGGCTATAAAAGGAGCAGGAGAGGGCGCTTTGGAACAAATAATTGATGAAAGAAAATTAAATGGGTTTTATAAAAATATTTTTGATTTAACTAAGCGAAATAACGGTAAAGCATCCAATAAAAAAATAATTGAGAGTTTGGCTTATGCAGGTGCTTTCGATTGTTTTGAAGGTATTCACCGAGCTCAGTATTTTCAGCCAGGTCCGGATGATGCTTCTTTGTTAGAAAAAGCCATTAGATATGGCAATGCCATGCAGCAAAATGAGTCGGCTTCACAACATAGTTTGTTTGGCGGAGAATCTAGTATTTCAATTCCCGAACCACCTATTCCACCTGCTGAAGAGTGGTCATTGATGCATAAACTAAAAGCTGAAAAAGAGGTGATTGGTATTTATTTGTCAGGTCATCCTTTAGATCCATACAAGCTAGAAATAGAAAGGTTAACCACCCATCAACTTTCTGAATTGATGGACATTAAGCAACTGTCCAATAAAGAAATTAAGTTTGCAGGCGTGGTTTCGTCTATAAATCATAGGGTGTCTCAAAAAGGCAATCCCTTTGGCAGTTTTGTTTTAGAGGACTTTAGTGGAACCAATGAGATGACATTGTTTGGTAATGATTATTTGAACTTTAGAAAATACCTTGAGTTGGGTTATTTCTTATACATAAAGGCAAGGGTTCAGAATCGTTGGGGTAAGGATGATGATTTTGAGATAAAGATAAACTCTATTGAGATGTTGCCTGATATTAGAGAGAAATACATCAAATATCTTTCAATTGATTTAAGTGTTAGTGATTTGAATGCAGATATTATACAATTTATTCAAGAACAAGTGAAGGCAAATACTGGAAATGCCTTGTTAAGTTTTAGAATAACTGACACGAATGAAGTAATGGCTGTCAATATGGTGTCTTCTAAATATAAAATCAGTTTGTCGAATGAATTGCTGAAAAGCCTTGATGATTTTGGGCTTAACTATAAATTGAATTAAATATTGGCATTTAAAATGTTTCACTTGCACAAATTGTGATTAAATAAGTATGACAAATTATTGCTTTAGAGCAAATGGATTATAAATTGCGTTAAGAAATTAAATAAACTATATAAATATGGCATTAGAAATAACAGACAAAAACTTTGAGGAGTTAGTTTTGAAATCAGATAAACCTGTTCTTTTAGATTTTTGGGCAGAATGGTGTGGTCCTTGTCGCATGGTAGGTCCGGTTGTGGATGAATTACATAAAGAATATGATGGCAAAGCCGTTATAGGTAAATTAAACGTAGACGAAAATCCAAAAGTAGCTACAGAGTATGGTATCATGAGTATTCCTGCTTTGTTGTATTTTAAAAATGGCCAAGTAGTCGACAAACAAGTAGGCGCAGTACCTAAACATATTCTTGCGAACAAGTTAGATGCACAATTGGCTTAAAAAGAAATTTATTTTTTTAGAATTAAAGACGCGAATATTCGCGTCTTTTTTGTTTATTTACATTTGAATTGAAAAGTCAAATTACAGAACAAGATTTATTACAAACTGGCAACCTTGAGTTTTTAGCAAAACAGGTTGTTGAAGGTTTTATAACTGGGCTTCATAAGAGCCCCTTTCATGGCTTTAGTGTGGAGTTTGCCGAACATAGGCAATATAATACCGGTGAGAGTATCAAACATATTGATTGGAAGCTTTTTGCTAGAACCGAAAAGCTTTATACAAAAAGGTTTGAAGAAGAAACAAACCTTAGGTGTCATATCATTATTGATAGATCTTCGTCTATGTATTTCCCAGAAGAAGGTTTTAATAAAATTAGATTTTCAGTGTATGCTGCAGCATCTCTAATTTATTTGATGAAAAAGCAAAGAGATGCAGTTGCACTAAGTGTCTTTAGTGATGAGGTTGAGTTCGTCTCTCAAACCAAGTCTAGCATGGTTCATGCCAAGATGTTATTCAATAAGCTAGAAATGAGAAAAATGATGCTTCTATGACTTCAAACATAAAATCTTTAGCAAACAGAAATAATTCATTGACCTTTGATTAAACGATTGCATTTTATCTCAAAAAGCCTCATTTTGGTATTTAGGATTATAATCCAAGAAATCCAATACTCAACTTAGTTCAACCTTATATCTTTACACAACCAAAATCGAAAAGAGAAACATTTGTTACTACAATACCAAAAATTACAAAAGAAATTCCATCATCCCCTTAGTATTCAACAATAATAGATTGGTCTATACCAAGTCGTAAAAACAGTTAAAAGATGTTAAAGTCTAAAAAAATAAGCTTTATATAGGAGGTAATAAACAAAAATTAAGTAACTGAAAAGTCTACACCCTCCCCAGTTTTATACGAGGGTTTTAGTGCATGGCAACGAACAGCCAAAAGATCTTTATTTGTACCTAAACAAAACTAAGAAAGAACAACATTTGTTATGGAAAAAGAGTTTCTTGCTAATGAAGTACCTTTTGCAATCTATAGTACTCTATCTCCTGTAAGTTATCTATTTTTATGTCTTATTGGATTATATTAGACAGCATATCGAGAGAAAAAACCTTTTTTCACAAAAATAACCAAAACCCCAATTCGTTTTGTATCAAAAGAAAAAGAAATAGAAAAATCTGGACTTACTCCTTCTCCATCGACATATTAGATTATGGAAGCTTATAATGCCGCTAATTCCCCAAAAGGTTCATTAATAATTGGGAAAGCTCGCAAGTAAAGCTTTATCGAACGTTAAATAAAACTTTCAATATCACCTGGTCCAGCAGAAAAAGCTACACCAATCAAAACGCTAGATTTGCTATCAAGTGGTAAAAAATCACATTAAAGATTTTGAATAAATAATTACTAAAAAAAATATGGGGTTTTGGGGTTTTGGGG
>CAIVPY010000152.1 GCA_903907885.1 uncultured Bacteroidota bacterium | reverse complement strand
TTTTGTTTTTCTAATAATTTACGCTTACGACTGATGTCACCTCCATAACATTTCGCAGTTACGTCTTTTCTTAGCGCACGAATGGTTTCGCGGGCAATCACTTTTGTACCAACAGAAGCTTGAATAGGTATTTCAAACTGATGTCTTGGAATAAGGTCTTTTAGTTTTTCACAAATTTTCTTACCCCAATCATAAGCTCTATCGCGATGAATAATGGCTGACAAAGCATCAACAATATCTTTATTTAATAAAATATCTAATTTTACTAAATAGGATTCGCGATAGGCAATTGGATGATAATCGAATGAAGCATAACCACGAGAAACGGTTTTTAATTTATCGAAGAAATCAAAAACCACCTCAGCCAAAGGCAATTCAAACATCAATTCTATTCTGTCGGTTGTTAAATAATTTTGGTTAATTAAGATTCCTCTTTTGTTCAAACATAAACTCATAATAGCACCAATATATTCAGTCCGTGTGATAATTTGAGCCGAAATAAAAGGTTCCTCCAATCTATCAATTCTACTTACATCTGGCAAATCGCTTGGGTTGTTTACTATCACCATTTCGTCATTTGTCATGTAGGCATGGTAACTCACGTTTGGAACCGTAGTAATAACCGTCATTCCAAACTCACGCTCCAATCTTTCTTGAATAATCTCCATGTGAAGCATTCCTAAGAATCCACAACGGAAACCAAAACCTAAAGCTGCTGAGCTTTCAGGTTCAAAAGTGAGAGAAGCATCATTCAATTGAAGTTTGCCCATTGATTCACGAAGTTCTTCAAAATCTTCCGTATCCACTGGGTATATTCCAGCAAACACCATGGGTTTCACGTCTTCAAAACCATGAATATGTTCGGCAGTTGGATTTTCAAGTAATGTAATTGTATCTCCTACTTTTACTTCTTTGGCATCTTTTATTCCGGTAATTACATACCCTACATCTCCCGCAAATATTGTTTGTTTTGGCTCTTTAGTTAATTTTAATATCCCAACTTCATCAGCAAAATAATCATTGCCAGTAGCCATAAATTTTATCCTGTCGTTCTTTGTTATTTTACCATCAATAATTCTATAATAGGCTATAATACCTCTGAAAGAATCGTACATCGAATCGAAAATAAGTGCTTTTAGAGGTGCATTAGGGTTTCCTTTTGGAGCAGGAACACGTTTTACAATGGCTGCTAAAATTTCGTGCACACCAGCACCCGTTTTTCCACTAGCACGCATAATGTCTTCGTAATCACATCCTATCAAATCTATAATTTGGTCGCTTACCTCTTCGGGCATCGAACTTGGTAAATCTATTTTATTTAAAACAGGAATAATTTCCAATCCTTGGTCAATAGCTAAGTATAAGTTTGATATGGTTTGTGCCTCGATACCTTGGCTACTATCTACTATCAATAAGGCACCATCACATGCAGCAATCGATCGAGAAACTTCATAGCTAAAATCTACGTGACCAGGGGTATCAATCAAATTTAAAATGTATTTCTGCCCATCTAGCTCATAATTCATTTGAATGGCATGACTTTTTATGGTGATGCCTCTTTCGCGCTCTAAATCCATATCATCAAGAAGCTGAGCTTGCATGTCTCGCTTATTTATGGTTTGGGTATATTCTAAAAGTCTATCTGCTAGTGTTGATTTACCGTGATCAATATGTGCAATGATGCAAAAATTTCTTATGTGTTCCATTTTTTAATACGGGTGCAAATGTAGGCTAAATCTGCAGTTTTAAAAAGCAGCATTCTAATACTATAAATAGGCTGGTAATAAGATGTTTATTGATGAAATTTTGATTTCATCGGTTTCATTTTATGATTGGCGAGTTGAGTAGCTATCAGCAAATGATGTTCGGCTTGTTGGTTAAATAGGATTGAACCTGCACACAATCCAACAATTGAAATGGGGAAAGCATAATAGGCATCAGTTGGGAACACATTAATTATTCCTCTTCTTCTGGTCATAGATATTCTATTGTATCTGCCGGCAGACGCAAGCCAAGCTATGGCTACAAATGGAACAGAAATAAGCGAAATGTAACTTACTATTTTATAATTTCTATATCTCTTAAACTCATGGAATGCAATAGGGTTGTTTTGCAAATAGGGTTTGATTTTTCGTCCTAAAAAACCAATGGATTTATATGAGTCGTATTTGCTTTCTTTGAAAAATATTTTAGCAAAAACAGAACTGTATCTCCCTACATTGTAAAAACTAATTTGCCGATTTAATATAAAGTTATTCCTTTTGCCTATTTCAAGTTCTAATCTAACTGTGTCAGTTTGTTGGGCATAATTCTGACAGAATAAACCTAAGAAAAAAACCAAGGAGAATAGCATTTTTAGAACCAACTTGCTTTGTATCTTAACTTTTTTAAACATGAATATTCGTATTCAAATGTAGGATTTTGTTTGGTATTAGAACAAAAATCAAGCTTAATTACATAATAACGAAGCCTCTATAAATAGGTTTATCATTCAATAGGTAATTATTGAACTGATGCTCTTTTTAGTCTATCATTAATGGCAATGCCAAGGCCTTCATCCGGAAAATTTTCGGCTAAAATGATATCTATGTTCAATTCATTTAAACTACGCAAGGCCGAGAATAGATGTCGGGCGGCTTCGTCTAGGTTGCCACTTTCAGATAAAATAAATTGATTTTTATAATCAATATTTTTATAGTTTGTTGAAAACGAAATGCTACCAATTGTCATTCTCTGGTGGTTCATTATTTCTTTCTCAAAATCTGAACTTATAATTAGTTTTTTGTTAGGAGCATAATGCCTTTCTATCATGCCGGGTGCAATTATTTTACTGGTATCTCCGTTTACCTGTGGCACATTTACTTTTATACCTAAAATCTTTTCAATTTGTTCTTTGGCCAAACCTCCATATCTCAAAATTCTAGGGGTGTTTTCTAGGAAAGATAAGATGGTAGATTCAATGCCAACTTCACAATTACCTCCATCCAAAATACATTTTATTTTGTTGCCCAATTGCTGTTTTACGTGTGATGCAGAAGTGGGACTCACAAAAGTGCTTGGATTTGCACTTGGCGCTGCCAAAGGGAAATCAAGCATACTAAGCAACTCGAGTGTAATAGGATGATTGGGAATTCTTATGGCAACAGAGTTGTGTCCAGCTGTAACCATGTCGGGTATTTTGTTGGATGTTGGTACAACAAAAGTAATAGGTCCAGGCGAAAAATGAGAAGCTAATTTGAGTGCAAACTCTGGTAGAAAAATCCCCCATTCTTCAAAGCGTTCAACCGAATTGGAATGAATAATTAAGGGATTGAAATGAGGGCGATTTTTGGTTTTGTAAATCTTCAACACGGCTTCTTCATTAAAAGCATTAGCAGCCAAGCCATACACTGTTTCGGTTGGTATAGCCACCAATTCGCCTTGCTTTAGCAAACCTGCTGCTTCTTCTAAATGATTCATTGTTTAAAGGTGCTAAAGTGTTTAGGTGTGGATGTATTTACATTAATACTTACAAACCTAAACACCTAAACTCATGTATTACATCTCACTCACTTCACCACCTCTTTTAAGGTTGTATTTTTCAATTTTGTTATAAAGGTGACTGCGCTGAATGTCAACTTCTAGGGCTGTTTTAGCTACATTCCAACCATTTTTACGAAGTTTTTCTTCTATAAATATGCGCTCAACATATTCTTTAAATTCTTGCAGTGTTGAGAAGCGTTCATATATTGATTTTTCTTCTTCGTGAACGCTTAC
>CAIVPY010000151.1 GCA_903907885.1 uncultured Bacteroidota bacterium | reverse complement strand
CCATTGATAATTGATGTTGGGCAATAGAGGTACTTTATAGGTATTGGTAGTAAAAGAATAAACATTCATCGTATTGCCAACTATACTATCAACAAAATTTATTGGACTAAAAGTAATAGTGCTTGCTGAAAAGACTAGACCACTAGCTTCTCCCGTTGAAAATTTTATATTATTAAGAGATAGAGGATTTATAGTTAACGATTTGTTTGAAGCATCGCATAATATATCAGTAGTAATAAATATATAATTAGTGCCAATTGGAAATGTTTGATTTAACCCTATGAAGGAATGCAAACCAGTATCTAAATTATTGATATGTGTTGATAATAATATTGGAGATCCAATACCAAATGATGCATTGTTGTGAAACCAAATTTTATAATTATCAATATCTGCAGCTTTATAAGTTCCAGCACTTACAAAACTTAAGGTTTGTAGCGTAGTTTGTATGCAAGCAACATCTATATTAATCCTAGATAAGACCACATTGGTTGATCCTTTTGCTGGGATTATATTTGGTGCACCTGTGTTGGATAGTTTAATACAATTTGGATTGTTTATTATATTTATGGTTTTTGTAATACTGTCACTGCATTGAAATTGGTTTTTTCCTAATAATTTTAATTTCCCAATCCCACTAGAATCCCATTGAACATTTATGGTGTTAGTTCCTTGGCCATTTAAAATAACTCCGTTGCTCGCAACCCAAGTATAAGTAATATTAGCTTGTTGGATAATACTGTATTTGTAAGATACATTGTTATAAACGAAACTATCACCAACAATTGAATCAATTATATGCGAGGGAATTATATCAACTGTGCTTGGTAAGCCGATTGAAATAGCTGTTCCGGATGTAAAAGAGAGGTCTTTAAAATTAATAATAATTTTATTGTTTGAAGCTGTGCAAGGAATATCAGTTGTTAAAAAAATATAATTAGAGTCGGATGCTAAAGGTAAATTTATTGATGAAAAATATTGTAAACCCGTATCTAATCCTGACATTTTAGTATCCAATAAAATAGGATTACCAACTGAAAATAATGGATTGCGATGATACCATAATTTAAAATTACTGATGTCATAAGAGTTGTATGTTCCTGAACTCATAAATTTCAATTCGCTCAAGTTAAGAGGGTTACAACTGAATGGAATTTCGATTTTATATAATACCACATTTGTATTCCCTTTTGAAGATTTATTTTGAGGAGCAATACTATTATTTAGTTGAACATAATTAGTAGTGTCTATTTCACCATATTGCAACATTCCATTTGAACTAACACCCCAATAAGAATATTTTGATAGATTTACAAAACCTGAAATGCTTTGTGAAAATGGACCGCTTCCGCTAACAGTATTTGCATGTGAAACATACCATTTTCCTGTAATATCCTTACTTGAAACATGACTAGAACTTCTTATAAATGAAGTTAATTCATCATTTGCATTCCATTGCAATGTTATAGTTAAGTTACTTCCACCTGGTGTAAATTCAGAAATATTCCAAGTTTTGTCAACGACATCGCTTGTGAGAATTCCATTTGAATTATATACTCCTTTTGATACCGAAACCGAGAAATTATCAACAATACACTCGTTTTTTAATGTTAAAGGATTGTAATCGGTAGTAGTTCCAACGGGAAAAATTATTGGCACCGATTTGCCTTTAGCCCCAATATTATTAATTATTAATTTACCTGCTAAGTTACTAACTACATATCCCGAATCGCTTTCTCCCGTGATATTTGCAGAATTACCTATGGTTAAATTATTATTATTAAGAATAATATTTCCTTTGGTAAATTTTAATTGATTATATACGGTTGTATTACCTCCTAAAGCAACATGGTATGGGTTATATTGAGAAAATTTGGCAGTGACTAATTGAGTGGCAATGTTTTGTATTCTGCCAGTTCCAGCAATTTCGTTTCCTTTAAATTCAATGTTTCCATCTATACTATTTAAATATCCATAATTTCCTAAATCAGCTCTTACCGTTAGAAT
>CAIVPY010000150.1 GCA_903907885.1 uncultured Bacteroidota bacterium | reverse complement strand
TTTTAAAAAATAGTTTTCCACCCAAGTTCTTGTTTTTTGATCGTATGGACTCACATAAATTTTTTTACCCTTCATAAAGTAGTAGAGCATGTCCCCTTTCTCTGTGCACATGTCATTTCCGTTCAAATTTAAAGGATATGGTGTACCTTCTAAAATTGGCTCTAATTTCGGTCCGTGTTGTTCGGGCTTGGTGATGCTTTCCTGCTGTACATCTTTAGGTGTAACCTTTGTTTGAGACTCTCTTGTTGTTTTTTGTTGCACCACCCCTCCACTGCCAGATGTTGCATCAGGGTGTTTTTCTGGCAGCTGGTGGTTGGTGTATTTATCTACTGGAAATACTACAGTTTCATTTGGTACTCCCACAATAGCTCTTCTACATGTATCAATAAAATGTTTTAGTTTATCTGGATCTGTAAAAGTAACCAAAAATGTACTGTTTGACATATTGGGATTAGAAATAAATTGTCTGTCCACATACTCAGTGAATATTTCATTCATTGCATTGCACGAACTGTCATCGTGAATTACTCCACCGAGTCTAAAATATTCGTGAGGTAAAAATGCATTTTTGTGATCAAATGGAAGTTTTTTTCTGAACTCACGAAGATTGAGAAAGCGAAAGTCTAGATAGTAATGCATCATAATGATATTGAGCAGCACATGAATATCAATTAGTTTTAGTGTATTCCAAGTAATTTCACTGAAATAACTTTCTCTTTTCTGTAATCTCTCTAAGTCGATCCAGCATAGTTTACTCGATGAAGCTCCTTTCCTCAGAATATTACCTGTGTGTGGATCCCCGTGAACAATATTATTAGCGTGTAAACGATACAAATATTTAAACGTTTCTGCAAAAAGAACGTACGCCTGTTTTTCATTATTTAATGTTTTTATCAACCTCCAAGTTTCATCTAAAATGCTTTCTGTTGGTATGTACTGTATCAATATAACTTCTAGACATGCAAACAATTTTGAATCTTTGTAAGCCCATAGATTTCCATGAGCGTACAATCTGACAAAGTCGTCTTTTATTGCTTCAATTTCATCGACAATTTTAAAGCTAGCTGCCTCACGCTCAATTATTGTTTTAAATTTGTTGAATAGAAATCTGTCCCTGCCGTAGTAGGCATCTATTTCAAGCCTTGAACATTTCATAACAACATTGTATTTTTTATCTATACTGACTAAGAACACTGCACTTTCCTTTTGTAACTTCAAAATTTTAATGACGTCCACAGTAGATTCGATTACTTTACCATTACCGTATTTTGGTTGGGTTTTATCAAAAAAATTCTTGTTATCAAAGAAAATATCTATAAAAAAATCATTTATCTGTAAATTACTCATTAAAAAGTCTTTGTAAAAGCTTTGTAACCCCACCAACCCAGAATCAAATTTTACCGGCAGCGTTCTTCTGTACTTGGTCGCAATATCCGTGACCATTCCTAAATGATGTGTAGGTGCAACACAACCAGGATAGAAGTTTCGATTTATTATCATAATATTGCCATTCAAACATTTTTTCTTTAATACTGTAACAACACGCCTTATTTGCAACGAGTTAGACTTGCTTGGGTGGCATGTACTTCATATCAAAATTGAAATAGTTATTACCATGTTTATAAATTCGAATTATACTATCTATTGCACTTATTATAAAATGTCCTTCTTTTTTGGAACCTCCTGCTGTAAAATAATCTATTTCTTTGTTAGTTGGCAAAGTATGTGATTTGCTATTTTCTATGTACGTTACTTTGACTGTGTTATTATTTTTGATTTTATACCACAACGGATATCTATTTGATAAAAGCATGTTCTGGCCAAATGGTGATTTTAATGGAAAATAATATTCTCGTTTAGCAAGTTTCGGTTCTCCTGCAATTATGTCAGGAGCACGTGCTTTACTATCAGAAACAATTTTTGCTGACTGAACAGGCTGTTCAATTTGTTCTCTATATAAATTTAACTTTCTCGTGTAAGCAAGGAATGAAAATCGTTGGGCTTCCTCCGATACTAATTTCAGGGTATTATGACATTTTAATATGAAATTTGATAGCTTTGACGGATCAGTAAATGAAAGCAAAGTTCTATTCTGCAAAATATTTTCTTGCTGCAAAAATTCATAGTCTATACCGCTGGAAAACAAGCTGTTGAGCACATCACATGAATCGTCGTCGAAAATGATTAGTCTGTTTTTATAAATCAAATTTGGAAGTATGAAGCACTTATCTTCGCCCATCAAATATCTAAATTGAATCAAATTTTTCTTGTTTATATCATTGGTGTAAGTCGACGTTGCGTGATAACCTGCAAACAAGAGAAAGAAAATGTCCATCAACTTGAGAGTGTTCCATGTGGTGAGTTTGAGGTTCTTTCGCTCGATTAGTCTTGAAGGGTCAACCCAAACCAATTTTGTACCATTTTTTCTAAATAGATTGTTTAAATTACAGTTACCGTTTACTACATTATTGGCGTGGAGTGTGTAAAGATTACGAAACGCTTCGGCCAATATTGTATACATTGCGTTGTAATTTTTTGACTCTAAAGCAGTAAAGTACTCAAGTCCTAGACTGTTATACGGAATATACTCCATCAAAATTACCTCCATAACTGGCCCCAACTGTTGGCCGTCATTTCCCATCCACATGTTGCCATAAGCATGCATTTTAGCGAATTGACCATTTATTTTAGTATTCTTTTCTACTTCTAAGAAACCTTCCACTTCATGTTGTATAAGTGTTTTATACGAGTCAGAGCCGTATCTTGAAATTGAATCTGGTACTGTAAGGGTAGTACATTTCAGATTGTAAAAAGTGCCATCAAACATTACCCTTAAAAAAAAGTTCCCTTGTGTTATGAAATTATTAATTTTTATAACAGTGATTGTTTTATCAATGATTTTTTCACCTTGAATAGGTTTTGTTTTCTCGTATAAATCAAGGTTATTAAATGTCAACTCAGCAAACGCATATTTATTAATGTTCTGTTCATTCTGGCCCAATTTCTGGGCATCAGAAATGTCAGTACCAAAAAATCTAGTAATTTCTTTCAAATGATTTCCTTGCAAAGCAACAAGTGAAACAGGAACTATTCTTCTTTTTGATGTGTGCAGTTCAGCTACAGTCCCTAGATTCATGGCGCATGAACAAACTAATTCCTCTTTTATACAAAAATATCAGTCTCTGTTTGTGTTGTCCGTTTCAAGTTGCCTGCCAGATCCGCAGTTATAAAGGCGAGATAACAAAGCGTTCGAAAACATGACAAAGGTTTTTGAATCACAGGAAAATTCCTTTCTTTTATTATGCATTGGGGCGTTCATTCCGCTAGTTATCACGCAGAGTTTAAACGACGGTGTAGTGACGGGTCAGTACTACACGTACGTCCCGTTAGCAAACAATTACGTGTTTGTCTACGTAGCGCCCTCGCTGAGCTCGATAAATTACCTCTATTACTGCTCGGTGTACGACATAAATCGCATTGTTGGCTCAAAATACCATTACGTCTGTATGGAACAGAAACCGTGTCCTGTATGCAATCCTGGGTACTTCATGTTTATGTGTGGTTACGATTCTGGGTTGTTCAGTGGAATATGCACAGCATGTCCTGCGTGTCCATCGGGGTATTACAACAATGGGTGCAATTACAATGGATCGTCCGCTGGTACTTGCACCGCGTGTAAGACCGACTGCCCATCAGGCCAATACAGGAAAGGGTGTTCTGCTGTTTCAGAGGGGTATTGTACTGACTGTTCTAACAATTTCTGAAACATGTTGTATATATAATTTATATTATATAAGCTAAAGCGAAGATCCGCGCCAAATGTTTTC
>CAIVPY010000149.1 GCA_903907885.1 uncultured Bacteroidota bacterium | reverse complement strand
TATTGGTGGTTTGATTGTGGCGTTTCCAGTAGTCCTTTGGCAATTTTGGTCATTTATTAAACCAGCGCTCAGCAATAAAGAAATAAAATATGCCCGTGGATTGGTTTTCTACAGCTCAATCTTATTCTTTACAGGTATACTTTTCGGCTACTTCTTACTTAGTCCAATGTCAATATCATTCTTAGGTTCATACAAGGTAAGTGACATTGTTAGCAACGAAATTAATTTGGAGTCTTATGTGTCGTTTATATCTACTATGACCTTTGCTACAGGATTAATTTTCGAAATGCCCATTTTGGTTTATTTCTTGGTAAAAATTGGTCTGATTGGTGCCACATTTATGCGCAAGTATCGTAAACATTCCTTTGTCATCATATTAATTATAGCGGCTGTTATCACTCCATCGCCTGATATGGCAAGTATGATGATGATGGCGTTGCCACTATATGCATTATATGAATTAAGTATTTTTGTGGCATTAAGAGTAGAAAAAAATAGAATTAAATAATCAATACATATATGAAAATAGCCATAGGGTGTGATCACGCAGGATTTGATTATAAAGAAGCAATCAAAATAATGTTAAATGAAATGGGCCATGAGATAAAAGATTTTGGAACTTACTCAACAGAATCAATGGATTACCCTGATACAGCGCATCCTGTTGCATTGTCTGTTGAAAGCAAAGAAAACGAGCTTGGTATATTGATTTGTGGTAGTGCCAATGGTGTGGCTATGACTGCCAATAAACACCAAGGGGTTCGTGCTGCTATTTGTTGGCAAGATGAGTTAAGTAAATTGGCACGTACACATAATGATGCTAACATTGTTTGTTTACCAGCAAGATTCATCAATTTGGATTTGGCTAAGCAAATCACTCAAACCTTTATCATCACACCATTTGAGGGTGGGAGACATGCCAATAGAGTAAACAAAATTAGTTGCTAAAAGGTTTTACAAACCATATTCGCTAATCAACCACATAAGGCCAGCTAGAGTTACTGCACCAAACTGCAATTCCCTTTTGTTAACCTTATCAAAAGTATCAGCATCGGTGTGATGGTAATCAAAATATTTCTGTCCATCTGGGTGATAACCAATCATCACAACTCCTTGTTTTTTCAATGGACCGATATCTGCTCCACCACCATGTATATTAATGGATTGGATGCCATAAGGTGCTAATAATTTCTGCCATGGTTGAATGCTTAGAAGTTTTTCTTCAGTAACAGCAATGCCAATTTCGCGGGGCATAAACCCACCAGCATCCGTTTCAATGGCAGCTAAATGTTTCTCTTTATTTAATTCAGCAAGTTCAGCATATTTCAAACCACCCTTCAAACCATTCTCTTCATTCATAAACAGAACACAGCGAAGGGTTCTTTTTGGCTTTATTCCTATTGCCTTAAACAATCGCAGGGCTTCCATGCTTTGAACTGTTCCAGCACCATCATCATGTGCTCCTGTTCCTACGTCCCAGGAATCAAGGTGACCTCCGACTAATATAATCTCTTCAGGCTTTTCAGAGCCTTTAATTTCAGCTATTACATTGTATGATAATACATCAGGAAGCATCACACAATTTTGTTTGAAATAAAATTCGGTTTCTAGATTTTCTTTAAGTGCTTGACTAAGTAAATCAGCATCAATTGTACTTATGGCACAACCAGGTATTTTAGGGATACTGTCTTTATAACTAGTAGCACCCGTATGTGGGAAATTATCATATGCATGTGTCATTGAACGAACAACCACTCCAATTGCACCTAACTTAGCCGCTTCTATTGGACCTTGACTTCTTTGATCAACGGTTATTCCATAAGCACCATTAATTATTGCATCGGGAAAAGAACGATTAAAAAATACAATTTTGCCTTCAACCTTTTCTCTACCAAGTTTTTTTAGTTCATCAAAGTTTTTTACTTCAATAACCTTTGATTGAATCCCCGATTTTGATGTTGCAATACTATTGCCTAACGCACAAATATGAACCAGTGTTTTCTTCTTATTTATAATAAAAAAACCCACTTCTTTTTCGCCCCTTAACCAATGTGGCACCATAACAGGTTGTAACCAAACTGAATCATATCCCTCTTTTTTCAAACAATCGTAGGCAAACTCAACCGCTTTGGCAGCGTTGGCTGAACCGCTAATGCGATTTCCAATTTGATTACATAAATAATCGAGTTGACCATAACACTTGCCATTGTTAAAGGCTTCGTTGAAGAAATTTCTGACAATAAGTGAGTCTATTTTTTGACTATTTGCTTTTGACACAAACATGAATAGTAAAAACACAAGTAAGCAATATTTTGATTTCATATTATGATATTTCAATTTCAAATATATTTTTAAATAACTTCTTTTCTACAAATTGGAATATAAATATACTCTTCTGAATTAGGGTCATTGTTTTTGTATTTATCACCCATCACTTCAAAATGAGGCCTTGTATCTAGAATGTAGTCAGAAAGAGGTAACCAACTATAAAAAATATAATTAAAGGTGTCTTTAAAATCTTTTGCAGAACCTACATACCTAAATACAGCATATAAACCTCCTGGTAATGTGAATTTTTCCATGTTTTTAGGAACTAAATTAAAGTTTGACACTTCAATTGTAGCCCATTTTTCAAACTCTGTTTCAATACCGAAATCTTTAAAATCAAGGACATTGTCATACACTTGCAAGCAAATCATATCATTTGTTACTGTATTTAAAATGTATTTCTTTTGAGTCATGAAACTATGCCATAGCTCAAAAGTTTTATCCTTTTGCATCGACATTTTTACACGAATGCCAATTAAATGTTTTTCGGAAATGGTTGTTATAAGTGGCATCATTTGAGAAGTTTTAAATTTCTACTAAGCAATAATATTAATTTGATGGGGTTAATACAACAACAGTGAATACTTAACATACGTTTATAAATAAATCATAAACAAATTATGATTTTCTGCATTTTGCAAGCAAATATAGACAACTTGATTAAGAGCATTTTATATATAATTTTAAGTTTATTGGTTTGTGGTAATATCCATGCCCAATCATCATCCATTAACTGGAGTAAAACTAATTCATGGGTTGATTCTGTTTTTAACTCACTAAGCAATGATGAAAAAATTGCTCAACTGATGATGGTGGCAGCATGGAGCAACAAAGAGAAAAGCCATGTTCAAGAGGTGGAATGCCAAATAAAAGAAATTGGCGTTGGGGGTTTGATTTTTTTTAAAGGCACCCCGAATAAGCAAGCAAAACTTACAAATCAATACCAAAAGATTAGCAAAGTTCCTTTGTTAATAGGCATTGATGGCGAGTGGGGTTTAAGTATGAGATTGGATAGTGTTCCCGTTTTTCCACGTCAAATGATTTTGGGTGCGGCCAACAACATTGAACTTACCCGTCAATATGGAAGTGAAATTGGTAAACAATGTAAACGAATGGGAATCCATTTGAACTTTGCACCAGATGTGGATGTAAATAATAATATGGCAAATCCTGTTATTAATGATAGGAGTTTTGGAGAAAATAAATATACGGTAGCCAAGCATGGAATTGCCTACACAAAAGGGATGCAAGAGCAACAAGTGATGGCTTGTGCTAAGCATTTTCCAGGCCATGGAGACACCGAAAACGATTCGCACTTTGGTTTACCTATTATCAAAGGCAATCGTAAAAGATTAGATTCTCTAGAGTTGTATCCTTTCAAAGAATTAATAAAACATGATGTGGCAAGTGTGATGAGTGCTCACTTGTGTGTGCCAGCATTAGATTCTACACTCAATGTAGCGTCTTCACTTTCTCCATTAATTATAAATGGATTATTAAAAAAGGAAATGGGATTTGAAGGCATTGTTATTACTGATGGATTAAATATGAAAGCCGTTAGTAATTTTTATAGCCCAGGAGAAGTTGCTGCCAAAGCCTTTGCAGCTGGAAACGATTTGCTACTTTTTGTTGAAGATGTGCCCCAAAGTATACAAATGATAAAAGAGTATATTAAGCGTGGAGAAATTACTTGGGATCAAGTAAATAAAAGTTGCAAAAAGATACTAATAGCTAAATACTGGTGTGGTTTGGTTAATTACAATCCTATTAGCACAGATTATTTAACCGAAGATTTGAATTGTTGCGAAACCGAATTGTTTATAAAAAAAGTAGTAAAGAGTGGCGTTACCGTTGTCAGAAATTTTGATAATATTATTCCATTAATAGATGCGGATAAATATAAGATTGCAAGCGTAGCCGTTGGAAATCCTATGCTTAGCGATTTTCAGCAAATGGTAAATAATTATATTAAATGTGACTATTACGCTATAGATAAAAATGACTCCAAGTTTAATTTCGACTCCTTGTTCGAAAAGCTTCAATACTATAATTTAGTAATTATTAGTTTGCATAACACAAGTAGATTTGTTAGCAAAAAACTAGGACTTACTCAGCAACAAATTGATTTTATAAATAAGCTAAATACAAGTCGTAAGTGTATTTTAGTAAACAATGGAAATCCTTATATTTTACAACATTTTATTGATTTTCGAAATATTATAGTGTCCTATGAAGATTTGCCTATATATAACCTGCTAGCTGCTCAAGCTTTATTTGGCGCCTATCCAAGTAATGGCAAGCTACCTGTTTCGGTTACTTCTGCATTTCCTTTAGGTAGTGGGATTGTTACCGAAAGATCAAATGTGTTTGAATATGTATATCCTGAAGAAATGGATATTCCACGTAATAATTTTACTGCTATAGATACTATTGTAGCAGATGCTATCAAACAAAAAGCCATGCCTGGTTGTCAAATATTAGTAGCCAAAGATGGCAAAGTAATTTACAATAAATCATTTGGGTTTCATACATACGACTCAATCAAACCTGTGGCTAATTATCATTTGTATGATATTGCCTCCTTAACTAAAATAATGAGCACCACTTTGGCCATGATGAAATTATATGAAATAGGTAAAATAAGTCTTGACGATAAAATTGGATTGTATCTACCTTGGCTAAAAGGGAGTGACAAAGAGAAATTGAAAATCAAAGATATTATGTTACACCAAGCAGGCTTATTTCCTTTCATTCCTTTCTATAAGAAAACACTTATTGCTGGACAACTAAACCCTAATATTTACTCAAAAACAAAAGACAGTATATATACCATTCAGGTTGCTGATAGCATCTATATAAACAAAGATTACGAGAAGGAGATATGGAGCACAATTGCAAGCAGTGAATTAAAAACGCAAGGCAATTATGTATACAGTGATTTAGGATTTATGATGTTAAGAAAAGTGGTTGAGGTGATAAGCAACCAAGACTTTGAAACATACCTTAGAGAAAACATTTATAATCCTTTAAAACTATCAAACATGGTTTTCAACCCTACCAAAACCTTTAATAGAGCTTGGATAGTGTCAACTGAATTGGATACTACTTTTAGAAAACAATTACTACAGGGATTTGTGCACGACCCTGCTGCAGCCATGCTTGGAGGTGTTAGTGGACATGCGGGTTTGTTTTCAAATGCTAATGATGTGGCCATTATTATGCAAATGCTATTAAATGGTGGAAGTTATGGTGGAAGACAAATATTCAAATCATCAACGGTTGATTTGTTTACCAAAAAGCAATTGAAAAAAGGCAATCGAAGAGGTTTAGGATTTGATAAGCCAGAAACAGAAGAGGGCAAAGCCACACCAACATCTGTTTCATGTTCTCCGCATACATTTGGTCACACTGGATTTACAGGCACATGCACGTGGGCCGACCCTAAAAATAATTTGGTATATGTGTTTTTATCCAACCGAATAAACCCAAGTGCTGAAAACAAAAAGCTAACCGAAATGAATGTAAGAACTCGCATCCAAGATGCTATTTATGAAGCGGTGAAAAAGAAATAAATACATCATT
>CAIVPY010000148.1 GCA_903907885.1 uncultured Bacteroidota bacterium | reverse complement strand
GTTTCTTTAAAAGTTATGAATGCCAATAATTGTTCAGATAGTGTTGTTAAAACAATTATTGTAAAAGCAAATCCAGTGCAACCTATTATTAGTGCTGTTTCAAACTCTCAATTATCAAGCACAACAGCAAATGCTTACCAATGGTATAAAGATGGAAATATGCTGAATGGCGCAACAAATCAAACACTCACACTTACATCCAATGGAAGCTATACAGTAAAAATTGATAGCAGCAATTCCTGCTCTAACCTATCAAATGCATTTATTGCTTCAAATGTTGGTATAAAGGAATTTGTTTCAGAAAAAGAAATAAAAATATATCCGAACCCTGCTATAAATGAACTACACATAGTAGCACAAGTAAGCAAAAAATTATCGGTTCAATTGTTCGATTTTACTGGCAAAGAAGCATCAGATCGCATTGAATTTTTGCATGCAACCAACATCAATACACAATTACTTTCTGAAGGAATGTATTTAATAAAGATATGTGATGCGAATGGTGCCGTTGTAAAAACAGAAAAGGTATTGGTGAATAGGTAACAAAAGGAGTTTACTATTGCTTAAAATAGTAAATGCTATTTTATTATGGACTAAATTCCTAACCACTCTTTGGCTGTTCTGAAGAGTAGTTTTTCTTTGGTATCTTGGTCCAAACCTTTCATCAATTCTATAAATCGTCCATGCTCCAAATCGCCAAGTGGGAAAGGAAAATCACTGCCCATGGCAATTTTTTCAGGACCAAAAAGATTGAGCAAATATTTGAATGTTTCGTCATCATGCACCAAGCTATCCACGTAGAATTTGTTCACGTACTCTCTTGGATCTTTTACTTTGTTCACATTGCACAAATCTGGGCGGGCATGGTAGGTATGAGATATGCGTCCAAGGGTTTGAGGAAAGCAGCCACCTCCATGCGCAAACAAAACCCTAAGCTTAGGAAATTTATCAAAAATGCCACCAAATATTAAAGAGGTAATGGCCAATGAAGTTTCTGCGGGCATGCCCACTATCCATGGTAACATGTACTTAGGCATACTCTCCTGCCCCATCATATCCCAAGGGTGAACAAATAGACACATCCCAAGTTTTTCAGCCGTTTCGTAAAAATGATAAAAACTCTCATCATCCAAATTTTTATCGTTGATATGGGTAGCAATTTCAACACCAGGTAAATTCAATTCATGCTTACACCTGCTTAGCTCTTGAATGGCCAAATCTACATTTTGCATTGGCAAGGTGCCAAGACCCACAAACCTATCAGGATAGGTGTGTTGAATTTTTGCCAAGTGGTTATTAATAAACTGACTCCACTCATGTGTATGTTTTGGTTCAGCCCAATAGTAGAACAACATTGGCACAGTAGATAACACCATCATTTGAACTCCATGTTTATCCATGTGTTCAATAATGCTTTCAGGATTCCAACACAATTCATCAATGGCTCTAAAAAAAGTGCCATCGGCTTTCATCATATTAGCTCTTCCCGGTTGATAATGGTCGAGGTATATAAAATCGTTTCCATAGCCATACTTTTCTTTTAAGTTGGGCATAAACTCTGGAAGTATATGAGCGTGAACGTCAATTTTGTTCATATTTTTATTTTGTATTTTATGTAGTAAAACTTAGTCCGATAGTTAATCATGCACCCATTCGACAAGCTCAGGGTGACAAAAAAAGCTCAGAGTGAGAAATCGACAATCAGGGTGACAAAGACAAGTCCTCCTATTTGAGAAGACACTTACCGATTAGGCTAAGTCATTGCGAACGTAACGTAGTGAAGTGTGGCAATCACATTAAGAGATTGATTCACTGCATTAGCACTGACGTTTAACATCTTTTACACCTTCTCCATCACATGTCCACAGTTCTTGCAGGTACGCAAATCTTCTGAAGCATAGTAGGCATTGAAATGCGATTTAAAATCGTTTTCTATATCATGTAATTCAAAAAAAGCTTCATGTAATTTGTGATTACATTTTTCGCAGAACCACATCAATCCATCGGTAAAACCTTTACCAGCTCTTACTCTTTCAATCACTAGTCCTAATGAACCTGCACTTCGTCCAGGAGAATGAGGGGTTTTAGCGGGTAGCAAAAACATATCACCTGCTTTCAAAGGCACTTTCACTGCTTTGCCATCTTCTTGAATGGTAACACAAATTTCTCCTTCTAATTGGTAAAACAATTCTTCCGTTTCATTGTAATGATAGTCTTTGCGGGCATTTGGACCTGCCACAACCATCACAATAAAATCCTCACCTAAAGGATACACATTTTTATTTCCAACTGGAGGTTTTAACAAGTGGCGGTTTTCTTCAATCCATTGGTTTAGGTTAAAAGGTCTTTGTATCATGATTGTAAATTTTTAGGCAATTTAATATTTCAAAACTTGCTTGCAATATCAATAAATAAAAAAATAGAATATTCTGTCTTAACCCTACCACAAAAAAATCCCGTTTAACTTGCGTTAAACGGGATTTCCAATTAAACAGATTCTTGCGAAAACTATTTTTTGTTTCTCTCTTTTAGCTTTTTGATGCCATATCCGATACCAGCTACTGCTAATATTGATAATCCACCATCTACAGGTACATCGATAGGATCATCTCCAAATCCTCCACCTGCTCCTGGTTGTGCTTGTGCTGCAACTGCTAATAATAGCATGATAGCTGCACTCATAATGTTTCTTGCTGT
>CAIVPY010000147.1 GCA_903907885.1 uncultured Bacteroidota bacterium | reverse complement strand
CTGTTTTAATGTTGCTTGAGGGCCTAATTTAGCTCCTTTTTTTCCTGCACCAAAATCCGATTCTATTGTTAATACTGTAAGCGTTCTATCCACAAATTTGATTTATGTTTCGATGACAAATTTAATAATATTTACTAAACAGCCTAAATACTAACGTAATAGTCTGATAAGAAAGCAAATAGAATATGTCGTTAGTTAATAGATAATTATAATAATATTTGATATTGATTTTTAGCTATTATCTTATACTTTTGACGCATATGCAATTTGTGAGAAAACTTTTTGGCATTGCAGCTTTAATTTTATTCTATATAAATGTTAATGCTATTAATGCTACAAAAGGATTTATAGATTTAAGAACCGAAACCCAATTATCATCAACACCACTTGAGTTAAATGGCGATTGGGAGTTTTTTTGGCTCAAAAAACATTCAGATATTAATATAGGCTCGATTGCCGATTATGCTTATGTTCCTACAAGCTGGAGCTACAAAAAATTTGAACGATATGGATTTGGAACTTATCACCTCAAGGTTTTAATTGACTCAAAACAATTTAAATCAGGAATTTCTATATATCTACCTAGCATAAGCAACAACTATAACCTTTATATAAATCATAAATTTTGCACTAAAGTTGGCAACTTCTCAACAGAAGAAGAATATGCAGAACCTGATTACAGACCCCAATTAGTTCATTATATTCCCAATTCAGACACAGTAGATATTTACTTGGAGGTTTCAAATTATTTTTATCGAGAAGGGGGATTAATTTATGCTATAAAAATTGCTGACGAAAATGTGATGAATAAATTTTTCAATGAGAAACTCATTTTCTCAGCTTTTTCTGCAGGTTTATTTTTCATTATGTTTATCTATTTTTTCTCCTTCTTTTTGATAAGCAAAAGAGATAATGTAGCTATCTATTTTGCTTTATTGTGTTTATCTACTTTTTTCAGAATTATTAGCACTGACATCACCATATTGAGGCACTTTGAAATTCCAATTTCTTGGGATATTTTAGTAAAAATTGAATTTATTTCAATATACACGATGATAACATTTGGGAGTTTATTTATTACCTCATTTTTTCCTAAGCAAACCAATAATGTATTATTATATACACTTAGTTCGGGTAACATCATTTTTGTGTTGTTTACAACATTTGCAAGTGTAAATCTCTCTTCCTATATCATGCCTTTTTTTAAAATGTTTTCAATTATCCAATTGGTATTTGTTGCTTATGTAGTGTTTAGTGCCCTGATAAATAAAGCTAGATTATCTTTTTTAATGTTTATTGGATTTTTAATAATATTTATTAGCGGTGTTAATGATGCTATGTATAGTGCAGAGTTGATCAAATCAATATATTTTCTACCAATTGGGATGATTAGTTTTGTGCTTATTATGACATTTGTTGTTACACGTAAATTTTCATTTGCATTTATCGAAGTACAAAAACTATCAGAAGAGCTATCAATCGTTAATAAAAACCAAGAAGAAATTATTGAAAAAAGAACTTTGGAATTAAACAAAAAAGCCAATGAGTTAGAAAAAAACAATACTGTTAAGGATAAAATATTAAATATAATTGCTCACGATTTAAGAGCACCCATCAAAACTTTGAACCAAGTATTAAACTGGGTAGAAGAAGATGATGAATTAACAATAATTGAGACAAAAAACTACTTAAAAAGTATCAATAGAAATGTTGAAAATCTAAATTTAACTATCGAAAATTTGTTAACTTGGTCAAAGAATGAGTTGAAGGGTATTAGTTCCGAATTAACTTCATTTGATGTCAGGCTTATAATAAATCAAGTTGTTGAATTGCTTAGATTACAAGCTGATACAAAAGAAATAAAAATAACAAATCAAGTTGTTGATAGATATATGGTATTAGCCGACAGCAATCATATACATCTCGTTTTAAGGAATTTAATAAGCAATGCCATTAAGTTTAGTAACCCAAAAGGAAAAATTATAGTTAGCGCTTTTCAAATAAATAATCAATTGCAAATTTGTGTTTCGGATTTTGGTATTGGAATATCTACTGAGGCTCAAAACAAATTATTTAATCTTAATGAGCATTTCACTACATATGGCACAGCTAATGAAAAAGGTACTGGATTAGGATTGCTTTTGTGTAAAGATTATATTGAACAAAATGGGGGAAAACTTTGGGTAGAAAGCGAGTTGGGGAAAGGAACAAAAGTTATTTTCAGAATAAACATAGCCCATT
>CAIVPY010000146.1 GCA_903907885.1 uncultured Bacteroidota bacterium | reverse complement strand
CGTTTTACTTTGAATCGAACAATGCTAGAATTGAATTGTGTAAAAGGAACTTTGTCTTTTCCAACTGGTGTTCCATTAATATACATTTCAAAATAATTATCAGCAAATATATAGGCAGTAATAACTTCACCATCGGCATCTACTGTTATGATATCTGAACCATTTAATTCGGCCAAAGCAGTGGTTACATTTGTATAATTATTTCCATTGCAAACATTGTTTAAGTCGGACGAAAATGGAAACGAAGAATTGGTAAAATTCACCGCAGCGGGAACCGTCCAAACGGAACTATCGCTTGCTTTTATTGTGCCAACTCCCGCTATTCTTCCGCCAGTGCAGGTATATAAATTAGTAGTTATTGTGGTTGCAGCTCCTTGTGTAACTGATGCAGTTCCTTTGTATTGTGCCATTGCACAGATAGGTGCACCCAACAAAAAAATAGCACAGTAGTAGTTAATTAGTTTTTTCATTATTTGTTATTGAACAATAATTTTCTTAGTAATTTGATTGCCCGAAAACTGAATTTTTATAAAATAAATTCCAGCAGAAAAATCTTTTAAATCAATTGTTTTTTCAAACTGATTTGCAGCATAAATCTTCGTACCATTTAAACTGTAAATAGTTATTTCTTTTACAATGCTAGCAGGTGTATTGTTTTCCAATTGCAAGTACAATAACTCCTTACTTGGATTTGGGTAAACAGAAAAATCATGTTTATTCAATGAAATTTCATTAGCACTGGTATTGTTATTTGGCACAGTACAAATGGTTGTTCCTTTGTAATTAGTAGTAGTTAAAACATTAGAAACATAGTAATTAAAAGTATAATTACCAGCGGGTGTCCAACTATAAACTACAGAATCAGTAGCGCCTGCAAGCGTATAGGTTAATTTGTAACCATTGCCATTTCCATTAGGAATGCAGCTCGTTATTACAGCACCTTTAAGTGGAGTTCCTGAAGGGCGAACAGGTTTAGCTGAAGCTTGTGGAATAATTTGTAAAGTAGTATCTTCAGTTACTTTTCCAACCATATTTCCGATCATATAAGGAGCTGTTGTTGTTCCATGGTAATGATAAACACCATTACTTCCATCGTGTCCGTGGTTTGCATCTAAAGTTTTCATGGCAGTTCCATCGGGTTCCAAAGCACCATAAACTGCATAACCATCAAGAGCAAAAGCAATGGGAACAATATCTGAAGTTTTACTATCTAAAAATAGGGGAGCAGTGTGGTAATGATAATCATCTGCTCGTCCGCAATGACCACCAAAATCATCTAACTGACCATCTAAAAATGCATCAACACCCGTATTGGTATAGGGATTAAATATGGCTATTCCATTGGCTGCCACAGCCACCGCACCTCTTAAAAAATGTTGTTGATTAACAGGAACAGGTGTAGTTGCTTTTACTGGATTTAATGGAATACTCCATGCATTTGTACCAACATAACATTGGGGAATTGGATATTGCTGTTGCCAACCAGTAATTGTTGCCATCATTAAATGAGTTGGTAATCCCAACGATTCTACATAAAAATAATTAGCATCGTAACGGGTGTTTACTTCCGGCTTGAATGGTGCAAAAGCTGAGTTTACAAATAATGGATCTGTGGAGGTTTTCATTAAACCTTTTGTAAAGCCAAACAAGGTCACACTTGCGCTGATTATTAAAAGTGGAGTTACCAATTTCAATTGTTTTTTATTAGCAAAGCGGTACATACCGAATGAAATAATGACAATAAATAATAGTACAAATAAGTATTTAGTATTAAAGGTTTTTACTCCTGCTGGCGCAATTGCATGATCTTTTTGATTGTTTAGTTTTTCTATTACTTGGAACTTATTTAACACATAATTTTGGTCATTACTGGTTAGTGATGTCAATGGGAAATTTGAAATATTCCCATTGGCATCTTCTATAAAAACAGTACCATTTTTATACATAAAAAAAGAGCCAACTACTGTTTTATTTTGCTTTTCAATGTTCCATTCCTTCGCAACAAATTGGCTATTGCGCGCATTATGAGCAAAAGTAATTTGGCTCAGAAAACAAATGATAATGATGGTAAATATTTTTTTCATAAGTTGTTTTTTTAACGAGCAATCATCAATTTATTGCTCAATTTTATATTGTTTTCACCTGTTAGTTTATAGTAATATGTTCCATAGGGCAATGGATTATTATTATAATCATTTCCATCCCAAATAATTTGAAAATCACCTTTTAGCACCAGTCTATTATCTATTAAATTTTTCACCATTTGACCTTGGTTATTATATATAGCTAAGTTTATTTTTTGAGTTTCTAAAATTGAAAACTCAATTTTTATTTCATTTGAAAACGGATTCGGATAAGAAAGTTCATCAATATAGTTTTTGTTCCATAACACTGGCGCACCAGTATTCAATGAATCATAACAGTTTAATATGCCAATATAATAAGTAGCAGAAATGTCTTTGTTTTTTCTCGAACCTGTTTCGTTCTTAGGTAAATAAGCCCTCACATAATCTATTTTAGCACCATTTCCATCAACTGTAACTTTCAAATGTCCAGAACCTGGTAATATTTGACCTTCTAAATAACCATATTTTGTTGCCTGCCCGGTAGAAGTAAAATTAGGATGACTTGGTTGAGGAATTTCTTGGTAATACAAGCAGTTTTTTTCTTGTTTACCAAAAAAATGGTCGTGACCATGAAAGAAAATATTTACCCGATGTTCGGCCAATAAATCTTTG
>CAIVPY010000145.1 GCA_903907885.1 uncultured Bacteroidota bacterium | reverse complement strand
TAAGAGACCCTCCAGGAAGCGCAAGTAGTGCAACATGGACTAAAGGTGTTACATACAGCAAGGCAGAAAACTGGAACATTTCTAATTCTTTTGGCAACAGAACCAATATTACATACAAAAATGGTGTGAAAGTTGAAGTTGGGGTTGGTTTAGGTTTAATCAAGTTCACAACTTTTGAAACTAGATTTGATGTAACTGCTGAAGCGTCTTTTAGTAAAACCATGAGTAATGAAGGAAGTATTGTGACAACCATTACTTCAAATAAATCTATTTCAACAGGCTCTGATCCAGGATCTGTTGGGTCTGGTGCTGATGTGTATTTTGGTACTGCTCAAAATATTATTTTTGGTAATGCAAACCAAGTTGCAATCATTGATACGGCTTCTTGTAGGTTGTTAGAACAAGGAAACGATGGTTATTGTTCAGGAAATGAATTTAATGGATTTAAATTGGCTAACATTAAGAGTTATTTTGTTTCGCCTGGTGGTGTTAAGACAACATTTGCTTATACACAAGACGAAATATTAAATCTTATTATTCCTGATTTAGAAAAAATAAGAAATCAATTTCTTACAAATAATGTATTAAATGTTAGAGGGGTTAAAAAATATGCTCCTGTTTTCTCTGATGCAAATGATGTTACGTATGCTAGAAAATTTGGGTCAAACAATGATGATCCAATTTGGGGTGGCCAAAGGTCAACAAGCACAGTTTTTGTTAGGGAAGCTTCTGATAGTATGGGACCAAGTTATATTTTTCATGGAAATACAATTTTTGAAGTTGATTCAATTAGGTATTATAATAACCAAATAAGACTTTGGAAAAATGCTATTGCTCGTAATGAAGCTCAGAAATATAAAGCATTAAACAACAGTGGCACTTCCCCAGTATTTGGTGGCAGTAATATAAGTTTAGGTAAAGTTGCATATAGTGAAGATTTCAGTTCTCAAATAGATCAAGAATATACTGAAAATGTAGAATGGCAAATGGATGAAAGTATAGGTACCACTTTTGGGTTGGGATCTGATGCACATGGTTTTGATTTTGACCTTTCAGCTAACTTTTCACAAACACGTGGTGCGTCTAAAACAAATTCTTCAAGTGTTGTTACCACATTTGCATATACATTACAAGATGGTGATGATGGTGATTTAATCTCGGTGGATGTTGTAGATCCTAAAGATGGAAATAGTCACTTGTTTAAACTTCGTTCAGGTAGAACTTCATGTCCTTACGAAGGAAAACAACAATCGCTTTTCTTTGATCCAGCAAATGATACAATCACTTCTACAACACTTTTAGAAGATGGTTTTGAAATTCAAGCGGCAACTGCACAAAATGATTTGCCTATAATTTCGGTTGACAGATCAAATAACTTTAATGTGCCTGCAAGCGATGATGCAATCTTTATTTTAGATTTAGGTAACCTAAGTGAAGGCCATCAAGACAGAACTTATTCACTACGTGTAAATGAAGCTACCAATCCATATGGTGCTATTTTGAAAGTAGATGGATTAGATCCAAACCGTGATTTTGATGTACCTTATGGTACCACGGTTCAGAAAACACTGACACTTAAACGCGGTGCTTCACACTATGATTACGACAATATCCAATTGATACTAAAATCGCAATGTGATGATGATATTTTTGATACGGTTTCTATTAGTGCACATTTCTTACCAACTTGTACTTCGGTTAATATTAAATCACCAGATGATAGATGGGTATTGAATAATAGTTATCATGATACATTACCTGTTGTTTTAGGTGGTTATAATTACAATTGGGGTGGATTTAAAGCAGTTCATTTCCAATACAAACCAGGTGGAACCAATGTTTGGTATGGAGAAAAATCTTTCTACAAAGATTCGGTGGGTGCTTTAATACCAACAGGTGATCCAAATATTTTCTATCCTTTTAATTTTAGAAATCTACCTGATGGTAATTATGAATTGAAAGCAGAAACAGAGTGTATAGCTCCAGGTTATCCTAACTCTCGTATTAGCTCAACCATCATGCAAGGTTTGGTTGATAGGGTTAATCCAACCCCTTTTGGTACTCCTTCTCCTTCCAATGGTATCTTGTCTCCAGGCAATGATATTAGCATACAGTTTAATGAGCCAATTGAACAAAGTACATTGTCTCTATCAAACTTTGAAGTAAAAGGAGTTCTAAATAAATCAGCCATTCGTAGCAATACATCTTTATATTTAGATGGAGATAACGATTATCTAGAAGTATCTCAAGCTTTGAATCTTCAATTAAAACCTTTTACCATTGAGTTTTGGCACAAGCGTGGTGGATTAGGGCAGCAAGTTTTATTCTCTCAAGGCGCTGATCCAAACTCATCATTTGAACTTGGTTTTGATGCGAATAATAAATTCTATTTCAGATTAGGTGCCGAGACAGTAACTTCAAACCTTGCCATAACTGACACCACTGCTTATAACTTCTTAGCCGTTGCTTATAATTCAGTATTGCAAACAGCGGATTTGTATATAGGTGAACAAGTTGTAAATATTGGAAATAACAGAATATTTAACCCTTACACAGGCGCAGGTAAATTCTATATGGGTAAAGCTTCTTTTGGAGCTCCAAAATTTGCTAAAGGTAATTTGTATGAAGTTAGATTATGGTCGTTGGCTCGCACATTAACGGATGCTAACCAAACCAAATCTAAATTGTTGAATGGAACTGACGCTGGATTGGTTGCTAATTGGAGAATGGACGAAGCAACTGGCAATACAGTTAAAGATTATGCTCGTTCTCGTAATGCAACTATCATCAATGCACAATGGTTCTTATCACCAATGGGTAAATCATATACTTTTGATGGAAATGGAGATTATATAACTGTTCCAACTACTCATTTCGGTATTTCAAAAGAAATGGACTTTACATTAGAGTTTTGGTTCAAAGGAAATAATGGAAACAGAGTAGGTCTTTTATCTAATGGTACAGGCGAAGCTAATGCCACCAATGCAGCTCTTAAATGGAGTATTGAAACAGATTCTATTGGCCGCATAATGGTTAAACACAATGGTATTAATTTCTTAGCTACCAATACCAACTATTTCGATGGAAACTGGCATCATTTAGCCTTAGTATTAAGAAGAAATAGTAGCTTGTCTTGCTATGTAGATGCCAATTTGCAAAACTCAATGCAATCAGGTAGTATCGAACAGTGGGGTGGTGCTAAACTTTGGTTTGGTGCTAAAGGTTGGAATAATATTGGTAACGTTCAATTTGATAGTACAAGCAATCACTTCAATGGTCAATTGGATGATTTACGTTTTTGGAATAGTTCACGATTGATTGAACAAATTAAGCGTGATAAAAACAATAGACTGAATGGTGATGAATCAGGTTTGGTATTGTATGTACCTTTTGAAAGTTACCAAGAAGTATTAGGTTTCCCAATACTGAATCCAACTGATAGAGATGTTACATCTCCTACAAGGAAATTTACATCATTTGGTAATGCAGCAAGTAGCAATTTGTCGCCAACACTAAAATTACCTAGAGCTGCTCAAAGTATTAATTTTACTTATGGTGTGAATGGCGATAAGATTATTATAACTCCAACAACTGCCAATGAATTTATCGAAAACGTTACACTAGACATAACTGTAAAAGGTATCAATGATAAAAATGGTAATGTGATGCAATCACCAAAAACTTGGATTGCTTATGTGGATAGAAACCAAGTGAAATGGCAAGATGATTCTCGTGTTTTCAATAAAGAAACCGGAGCTCCGTTAACATTCCAAGCTACAATTATCAATTCAGGTGGAGCGCTTAAAGAGTTTACCATTGGCAATTTGCCATCATGGTTAAAAGCTTCAGTAACTACTTCGACTATCAATCCTAGTAGCAGTGTTGTTATTACATTTACGGTTGATCCTACCATTAACATTGGTAAGTATGAGCAAGATTTAACATTAAATACGGACTTCGGTTTTGCGGATAAATTATTATTAAAACTTAACGTATATGCTGTTGCTCCATCTTGGTCGGTTAATACAAGCAATTTCTCAAAATCTATGAGTATTGTGGGTCAGGTTAGAATTAACAATGTGATTTCAGCTAATACTGATGATATGCTTGGTGCCTTTGTAAACAATGAGTGCAGAGGTGTTGGCAAAGTTCAATACTATGAGCAATTGGATAAATACCTAGTGTTTATGGATGTATATGGCAACAATGATAACGAGCAATTGGAATTTAGAATTTGGAATTCGGCAACAGGTAAAACACATGTTGAAGTAGATCCATCATTAAACTATGTTTCAAATACTTTAGTTGGTAGTGTGGCTTCTCCTCAAATTTTCAATGCACTTGATAAAGTGTCTGAGAGAATTGTGTTGAACCAAGGTTGGAATTGGGTTTCATTCAATTTATTAATGAAAGACTCTTCTAATCTGAACCAATTGTTTAGCAGTATCAAGCCACTTGCTGGCAACCAAATCAAGAACAATACCGAGATGGCCATATTTGATACAGCCAACGGATGGTCGGGTAATTTGGCAAATATCAATGCAGGTATTAAACCAGAGAACTCATACCTATTCTATTTAGGCGAACAAGACACCCTTGAACTTAGAGGTGTTGAAGCCAATCCAACATTGCGCACTCTTAACTACAGTCAAGGTTGGAATTACCTTGGATTTGTTTCTCAACGTAACATGAGTGTAAGTGAAGCTTTGGCTGACTTGAATGCATCACAAAATGATTTGATAAAAGGTCAAACCAATTTTGCAGTGTATGATACAGTATTAGGTTGGGTGGGTAGTTTAACCGCATTGAAACCTAATGCAGGTTACCTATACAAATCTTCTACCAATGGTAGTTTCAATTACCCACGCTCTGCGATGTTTGGCAAAAAAGCCATTGAAGACAATGCAGTTAGTTCAGCTTATTGGTCATACAACCCTCATAAGTTTGCAAACAACATGAGTGTTATTGGAAAAGTGAATGCTTGTACCAATTTGGCTAATGCATCTGGATTCTTATTAGGTGCCTTTGTAAATGGAGAATTACGTGGATATATAAATCCACAAGCTACCAAAAACAATGAGCAAGCTTACTTCTTGAATATTGCAGGTAATGAAGATGAAAATATCAGCTTCAAATTGTTAGACGAAAGCACAGGAAATGTATATGACTTGAACCAAAACATTAGTTATAAAGCAAATGGATTGGCAGGTAGCATAGCTCAACCTTTTGTGTTGACCAACAATGGACCATGTGTTGAAAATAAAGTAAGCGCTGCATTTACTACACAGGTTTATCCAGTTCCATTTACTGAATCTTTAACGGTTGAATTCAACTTACCACAAAATGATAAAGTAAGTGTGAGAATGGTAGACATATCAGGTAAGGAAGTGGCTGAAATCAATCCTTCTGAAATGTTTAACAAAGGTGCTCATCAGTTAAGCTGGAAAGCATCTAACCTACCTGCTGGTGTTTACATTTTAGAAATAATTAGTTCAGGTAACACAGTAAGACATAAAGTAGTTAAATTATAAGATAAAGCCACCCTTATTCCCCTCCTCGGAGGGGGTAGGGGTGGGTTATTTTTTTTAAATTAAAAAATTAAATCAAAGCAACATGAATACAATTAAACAATTGAAAACAATTCTGGTACTTGTGGCCCTATGCCTATTGGGTATCAACAAGGCTTCGGCCGCTGAGCCAAATTGGACTGTTAACCCACCAAGTTTCCAATACAACATGACCATGTTGGCCGTGGTAAATATCGACTGTGCTGAACTTTTGAGTCCAAGCAACCGCATTGGTGTTTTTAAAGGCAGCGAATGCAGAGGAACAGCTCTTACTAGCCAAGTGGTTAATGGAAAATACCTTGCCTCGTTGTTCATATACAGCAACAGCACAAAAGGTGATACCTTAACTTTTAAAATTTATAACGTGGCTAATGATAGCTTGTACGATGCTAAAGTTACCGTGTTGTTTCAACAAAATGCCGCTTATGGAACAGCCAGTTCACCCTTTGTTGTATATGGCAAATACCCATGCTATTTTACAAAAGATGTATTGCCTGCAAGCAATTTTATTTCACCAAATGCAGATGGTAAAAACGATGTGTTTTGGATTGATGATGTAGACTCGTATAAAGACTTTGCACTAACTGTATATAACGAGTTTGGACTTGAAGTATACAAAATAGCCCGTGAGTACAAAAATGATTGGGCCGCTACTTATGATGGTAAAACCGTACCAACAGGTGCCTACTACTACACGTTTAAAAATGATGCCACAGGCAAAGAATACAAAGGCATTTTAAATGTTGTTAAACCTAACTAATTGTCACATCCCTAATAAAAAATAATCATGAAAAATATAAGCAAACTTGTTTTAATTTTACTTGTTGTGGCAACTACGGTTCGTGCCCAAGAGAGAAGCAGTGTATATACCAATCTATTGAATCCTTTTATTTATAATCCATCTTTAGCGGGCTCTAATGATAATATCTACGCTATTTTTAACACACGCGGTATCGTGGGTGGCATAGATGGATCAGGACGTTCATATAATTTTGGTATCCATGCACCTATTAAAAATACCATGGGTATTGGAGCTAAAGTATTATCAAGTTCGGTAGGTGTTTTCCAAACCATTAATGTGGAAGGTGCCTATAGTAAACAAGTAAAACTGAATAACAAAAACAGTCTTAGCCTTGGTTTGTCGCTTGGTTTTACTCAAACTAACTTAAAAACTGAATTGTTAAATCGCCAAGTGGATATGAGCGACCCAGCCTTAAACACCAAAGATTTGAATAAAATTCTTTTCTCAAGTGGAGTAGGTTTACACTACAAGTATGATAAGAAAGTTGATTTAGGTCTTTCATTTCCTTCACTTATGACAGGCGATAGACCCTTAAATGATATGATGATTGTGAATGCTGCTTACAGCTTTTATAGCGGTACAGAAAAACAATGCAAACTAAAACCGATTGTTAACTTTTATAAATTAAACACAAGCCCAAATATGGTTGATGCCTTATTACAAGGTTCATGGAAAGATATGGTATCATTAACTGCAGGTTACCGCAGCAATGGTTCTATCATAGGTGCAGCGGGTTTAAACTTTAAGTCATTTGCAATCAGCTATGCGTATTACAATTATACTTCAGGTATCAATGCATTGGCTCCAGCTGAAAATGAAATAGCCATTTCTTTTGGATTTAATAAACCAAAACCTACTTCAAAAAACGAAGTGGTGAGTGATGAAGTTATTCAAGATGAAATAGACAAATTGAATGAAAGACTGAATGGCTTAATGAGTATTGAGAAAACCAATCCAGGATTGGTGAATATGAAAAAAGAAGCTAGCAAGTTGAACAAAGATTTAGTAAAAGTATTGGGCAGGTATAAAATTACCAACCAAGAGCAAATTCAAAAAATTAAAACTTTACAAAGTACCATTGAATCAGTAATTGCTAAATACAATGACTAGACTAAAATTATTTGCCTTATTCTTTTTGCTTTTAGAGATATCGTATACATCCTATGGGCAACAAGACAGTGCCAAAGCTGAGCGCGATGCTGTGAAGCAAGAGATGATGGAGATGAACGAAAAAATCAACTCCTACCTTAGCGATAAAACAGCATCAAACGAGTCGCGCATGATACAAGAGTTGAACAAAAAATGGTCACACTTTGCTGATTCAGTAAAAGCTCAATTGGCCATGCAACAATTGGAGATAGCCGACTTAAAAGCACGTTTGAAGGCTTTGGAAGAGAAGAAGCCTGAAACACCAGAGGTGGTAACAACTAAGTTTGACAATGTATTGGCTGTGCTATATTTTGATATGGGAAGCTATTCTTTGTCTGCTGAAAACAAAGCTACAGTTAAAAAAATAGTACAAGAACATGGAAATAAAATTCTGCAATTGGTGGCTTATACCGATTGGATTGGTAACAATGAATACAACCAAAACCTATCAAAACAAAGGGCCAAAGCTGTGCAGGATGAACTAACTTCTTTGGGTTTTTTGATTCAAAACATGAGAATATACTCAAGGGGAAAAATGGCAGATGAGAATGAAAAACTTTCTGCCAAAGAATGCCGAAGGGTAGAGATACGTTACTAGCTTATATACTGTTTATTTTCTTTTAATTCTGTTCTATTTTACAATAAATTTAGGTACTTATAGTGAATTAGTCTTTCAATCAAAATTATCTTATTCTTGCTATAAATAAACTAAATATGAAACTTCAATATCGAAAGCATTTTTTTTATTTTGTATATTTATTTCTCTTCACATTTTCACTATACTCTCAAAGCATCCAATGGGCTCAAAATATGGGCAAGAACCTTGGTTACACAGTTGGGAATTCAATAACAAACGACAAGTATAACAATAGTTTTTCTGTAGGAACTTATAACAATAGTTTTGATATCAACTCAGGGATTGATACTTGTACTCTCATAAACCATGGTGGTGACGATTTTTTTATTTTAAAAAGTAATACTTATGGCAATTTCATTTGGGCGAAAGGTATTGGTGGAAAAAGAAACGAAACCCCTCATTGTGTTACTACAGATGACTCAGGAAATGTTTATATTTCTGGTACTTTTCAAGACACTGTTGATTTCAATCCTGGAACTGATATTAATATTTTATCTGCTGTTGGTACGAATATTTTTGTTTTAAAATTTAATTCAAACGGGGAATTCAATTGGGCGAAAAATATTCCTGTAGGTAACACATATTCGCACACATCATTAGTCATAGATAAAAATGGTGATGTTATTATTTCAGGAAGTTTTTTGATCACTACCGATTTTGACCCTGGTATAGGAGTGTACAACATGCAACCTACTAATAATTCAAGCACATTGTTTATTTTAAAACTAAATCATCAAGGTGATTTTATTTTTGCAAAAAAAATAGGTATTGGTAACAGTTATGGAATGTGTCTTGACACATCAGGAAATATTTATACAACGGGCACTTTTGATACCACCTCTGATTTTGACCCAGACACTACAGTTTATAATTTAATTAGAACGGCTGCAAATACTAGTTATATCTTAAAATTAAACAATAATGGAAATTTATTGTGGGTTAAAGGCACCGCTGGTCAAACTTCATCTATTTCTGTTGACGATTCAAATAATGTTTATTCAATAGGTACTTTTAGAAATAAGGTTTATTTCAATCCAAATAATCCAAACGATACTTTTGTGTCATTAGGTTATACAGATTTTTTTATTTTAAAACTCAGCTTAAATGGCAACTATGTTTGGGTTGATGTTTTTGGTGGCACATTGAGTGAATATGCTCTATCTATAAATTTGGATAATTTGGGAAATATTTACACCATTGGTTCGTTTGGAGACGTTGTTGATTTCGATCCAGGTATTGGTATTGTAAATTATACATCAAACACCAATGGATCTGACATTTTTTTATTAAAACTTACATCTAACGGTCAGTTTGTTAATATGATAAAAATGGGAGGATATGGAACTGATATGGGTAATGATATTACAATTAATAATAATAATTCAGTGGTTATCACAGGATATATTGCCAGCACAAGACCAGACTTTGATTCAATACCAAATAAATTTTTTTTAAATGTTATTGGTGTTGAAGATGTCTTTATTGCGAAATTTTCTGATTGTAATTTACATGTTGCAAAACAACCAATCAATAACACGATTAAAGCAGGTATAAATACTTTTTTCAATACTGTTTCTTCAAGTGCAACTTCTACATTTCAGTGGCAATATTTAACAAAAATGGGATTTGCTAATATAAATAATAATGGTCAATTTGTAGGTGCTAACACAGATAGTTTTAAAATAATTAATGCCAGCCAAAACTTGGACAATTATAAATTTAGATGCGTGATTAATGATAATGGATGTTCAACATTTACTGATACTGTAACTTTAAAAGTAAATTGCAATTTCATTATCTTGAAACAACCAAGCACTCAAATAACAAGCATTGATAAACCAGCCGTATTTTTCATTCAGTTAAATAATAATATAGTTGAAAAGCAATGGCAAAAAAGGTCAGATATGGCTTTTGTGAATTTAATTGATGATAGCAATAGTGTCGGTTCAAAGAATGATAGTTTTATAATTAGAAAAGCTATGTTGAATCAAAATAATTCTGTATTCAGATGCGTTTCAACATTAGACAATTGTTCATTAATAAGCGATACGGTTTCCCTTTTGGTAAAGTGTGACAAGTTGATAAAATCTCAACCCGTCAACAAATCAATAAAGCCTGGAGATAGTATCATTTATGTTGTATCTCCATATAGTCACTCTTCTACTTTTCAATGGCAAATAGGTGGCATTTACTCAGATGTTTTTAGCAATCTAAATGTTTCTCCTAATATTAAAGGTGTTCAAGATGATTCGTTAATTGTATCAAATGTTTACCCATTAATGAACAATACAGAAGCTTTTAGATGTATTGTATCCGAAAGAGGATGCCTTGATACGTCAAGTATTGTGGCAATTTATTTTCTAGGTAATAATGAATTAGTTAGTCAATCTTTTTCTGTTTTTCCAAACCCAATATCAAATACTTTAACAATTGTAAACGACTATTCAAAATCAGGGGTAAATTATTATGTAACAGATATTGTTGGATCTGAAGTAATGAGTGGAAATATAAATACGAATAACACATTACTTGATTTTACTGCAATGAAGAATGGAATATACATTTTAAGTATAAGCGATGAGTATCATACAAGGATTAAAATAATTAAAGAATAAAACATCGCTAGATAAGGATTTTTAAACAAAATGTCTTTCTAAATCGTAAAGCATTTTTTGGTAAGCTATCTTGTAAAGGTTGTTCTTTGATGTTGTAAACTCTTTAGGATTCTCTTTAAAATTTCACCATTAGACTTTCTTTCAAAATTACCTTATTCTTGCTTTGCAATAAATTATACTATGTCGCCTAATACATTCAAAAAATCTATATTTCTATTGGCTTTGTGCCTAATGGGCTTTGGCCTTTGCCAGTTGATTCAGTAGTCATGGGTGCAACTATAGAAGGGTGGGGCAAAACCACAAATATGAG
>CAIVPY010000144.1 GCA_903907885.1 uncultured Bacteroidota bacterium | reverse complement strand
ATGCTTGACTTACGCCCATTGTGGCTATATTCTTGTTGCTTAAATACTCTGTTCTTGGCGCATAATAATTTTCATTTTCGTCCAATACGTATAGTTTAGATATTTCCTCTATTTTCTTATGATAGTCCTCTTCTGTTTCTATGTTGTCCCAAAAACTTGGATTTGATATTGGGCAGTCTGGATAAACATAAAACCTTGCATTCAAAGCCTCTAAAAGTTCTTCTGAGTAAGTAGATGGCTCTTCCATAATTAAACCGCTTTTAAACTTACCGCTTTCATGTATAATGCGCCTGTCTATAATAACTCTATTTTCCCTTGTTATCTCTAAATGACGGTCATACTCTAATACATGCGCAATGTAAATCAATTCTATGCGAGCCTTTTTGTCAATACTCTTGTTTGCGTTGGTGTCCTTTGTGCCTGCTTGCGTATCTATACCAACAGTTATACAGAATGTTCCTTGCGGTAAAACCATTCCCTTTTTATAGGAACTTCTGTATTTATAGTAATCTTCTGTTTTGATAACCGAACTAGATATGCTTTCATCATAAGGCAAAGCAAGCATTTGATTCCACAATGCCTGTCGTATATTATAATTTATTCTATAAGTGTTTGAAATTCTATCGTACTCCCAAGACTGAATATAGGTTTTAGCGATTTCGTCCATTGCGCCAATAGTTGAGGTCATCATGTAGGTAATATTCATAGATACTTTTGTTTTCTCCCCTTTCTCTATCTCTACCCATTTGGTACATTCGTCATTGTTATTCCTTATAATACGCTCCTCATCATTCATTTTGTGTCCGCAACAAGAAAAATTATACAAAACTTCATCAATCAAAGCAGACTCGACACCTCTTAAATCTGTGTCTATTACCCTCTTGTATTCCCCTGTTTTTGGACACAAATAAACAAGCCCCTCAAAAATCAATTCCTCATACTTACCACACTTTGGACAAGAAGTTCTACGTCTGTATTTTGTTGCGTTTATTGATTTCTGTATCACATACCCATCACTTTTGGTAGGGGTAGTAAAAGACAATATTTTTTTTCCGCTACCTTTGAAAGTTTGTAATCGGCGCACTATTAAATCGTAAGAATCTCCCTCGCTTGTTTGCGGATACCTTGCTAATTCGTCAGCAATAACAATCTTTGCGCTAATACCAGAAAACGAATTAACTGAGCCTGCTGTTCTAAAAAACTGGGTAAATCCTATGCCAGATTTTTCTTTGTCCGAGTTCTTACCCTCTGTGCTCCTTTTACTATTATAAACAAGCCTAGCCAAAGAACAACTGTCAATCATAGGATCCATTTTTTGAGAAATCATAGCCTTAACAGTATCATCGCTGGAATTAAAATACATAGCTGGCGAAGGTCTTTGGCAAGCCTCTTGAATCATGTATGCGGCTGCAAGAGTAGTAACATAGCTTTGCGCACATTTGTTTAGAAAAATCTCTTCTACTGGGTTTTCGGGTTCTAAAAATTCACAAACTTTCAACAAGTATTTAGCACCAGCAAAACTCCAAAAGCCAGCCCTACCACTTCCCATGAGTTCGGACGGCAGGTATATGTTTTTTTCTATCCATTCTTTGATTGGTAAAGTTTCTTGCGTATTAAGTTTTAGGGTTTGTTCAAGGATTATTTCTCGCATTAACGCTTCATAATATCCCCCCCACCCCTCATTTAATTTCTCTATCTTCTTTAATATATCTGTTTCTTTTGACATTAAATTAAAACATTTATACGCAAATATAAAAAAAAACACAAGTAAAAATACTTGTGTTTTCGGTTATAGTGTTTTTCTAGGATATAAAAACCTAGAAAATTCTTAGCCACTGTAACTTATTTTTACAGTTCTTTTCGGGTATCTTTTAGTAATTTTGGTAATCAATCAAAAAATATATCATGGTGATACCCGAAATGTTTTATATCATAAACTATGGCTATATTGTATTTAGTTTGCGATGAGAGTACAAAGTTACATAACTTTTTGAAATAAAACAAAATTATTTTAAAAAATTATTTCTT
>CAIVPY010000143.1 GCA_903907885.1 uncultured Bacteroidota bacterium | reverse complement strand
TGAGTAAACATCTTTTCATAGATAGGCGCTCGTTTATGAACTCCTATAATTACGAAATAGATTTAGATGGTAAATTGTTAAGTAATATTATTAAACCTATTGGTCCTGTTTGTGGTGGTATTAATCTAGAATATTATTTTTCAAGAGTGGATAATTCAAAGCTAGGAGCAGGTACTAAATTGCCTCATAATGTGATGGGATTAATTGGTGTGGCTAATGGAATTGATGGTGATTTAAGAGCGGGTTTGCCAAATCAAATGATTGAAGTTCATGACCCAATACGGCTCATGGTAATTGTTGAACATATTCCAGAAATTGTATTAAAAGCCATACAAGTTACAGCTGAAACTTATGAGTGGTTTGAGAATGAATGGGTGCATTTGGTTGCTTTTAATCCTGTTGATAATACACTGCATTCGTTTAAAGATGGGAGATTTAGTCCATATAACCCAATAACTGCTAATGTTGGAAAAATGAAAAATTTAGAAGCATTGATTGAATCTACAGAAGAGAATTTACCAGTTTACTCAATTAAATAAATTTTTAAATGGAAAAAATACTTCAAATATTTATCATCATCCCATTCATAGGATTTATTTTAAGTTTGATAACACCACGGATGAAAGAGAATTTAATTTCTCGGACCGCGTTCGGATTTGTTGGGCTTAATCTTTTATGTATTTCAATTTTTGTTATATATTGGATATATAGCGGACACCCAAATTTAAACCTCAACGAAATTTTGGTTTATCAGACTACTGGATATGAATTTTTATTAGATTTTTACTTTGATAAAATATCAATGGTATATTTATTAGTTGGTTCATTTCTTACATTTTTGGTAACCATTTATAGTCGGTATTATCTTCATAGAGAAAGGGGATATAAAAGGTTTTTCAATACCGTTTTGTTTTTCTATTTAGGATATAATATCACCGTTCTTTCTGGCAATTTTGAAACTTTGTTTTTAGGTTGGGAAATACTTGGTATTTCATCGTTTTTACTCATTAGTTTTTATCGAGAAAGGTATTTACCTGTGAAAAATGCCATCAAAGTCTTTAGTATTTATCGAATTGGCGATGTAGGACTTTTACTAGTAATGTGGCTTAGCCATCATTTATGGCACGAGAATGTTTCGTTTATGAAACTAAATAATTACGAGTTGGTTCACGAACATTTACAATATCACAGTGTGATAGGTGTGTTTATTTCTTCTATGATATTATTATCGGCAGCTGCCAAATCAGCTCAGTTTCCATTCTCATCTTGGCTACCAAGAGCCATGGAAGGACCAACACCATCTAGTGCTATTTTTTATGGTTCATTGTCTGTACATATAGGAGTGTTTTTGTTATTACGCACTTTTCCTTTTTGGGATTACCAATACTCAGTTCGTGTTTTAATAGCTTTTGTAGGTCTTATAACAGCTATTCTTGGAGGCTTAACGGCTAGGGTGCAATCGTCAGTTAAAAGCCAAATTGCTTATGCTTCATTGGCTCAAATTGGTATCATTTTTATAGAAGTGGCAGCTGGATTTGAAAATTTAGCATTGATACATTTTGCTGGTAATGCCTTCTTACGCACCTATCAATTGTTGGTTTCTCCATCTGTAGTTAGTTATCTTATCAAGGAGCAGTTTTATAATTTCACACCTCGTAAGCACTCAGCCGAGAATTCACTTCCCAATCGTTTAAAATACACTATTTATTTGTTCAGTTTGAAAGAATGGAATCTTGATTGGTTTATGTCTGAATACATTTGGATGCCCATCAAACGTGCAGGAAGAAAAATGAGTTTTATGAATTTCAACACCATATCAATTGTTTTTGCTATACTCTTTTTTAGTGGGTTAATTGCTTTTCAAATGGAAAAATCAATTCCTGAAATATTCCACCGTTTCCTATCTGAATTTTATGCCCTATTTGGTTTGATTTTAGTTCTTAAATCATTTACCGAAAGAGAAAATTTGTGGCATAGTTTTACTTTAATCATTATGAATAATTTTATGGTAGCTATGGCAATTTCATTTAACGAACATTTTGAGTTTGCACACACTGTATTGTATTTAAGTGGTATTGTATTTGCTGGATTTGTGGGGTACTTTAGTTTAAATTTATTAAAGAAAAGAGAGCAGCAAATAGATTTAACACAATTTTATGGACACTCATACAAACATCCTAGATTAGCATTTTTATTTCTTTTAGTTTGTATGGCTTTGTCTGGATTCCCTATTACTCCCACATTTATTGGCGAAGATTTAATATACTCTCACATAGGAGAAAATCAGGCAGTTTTAGCATTAATTGTGTCGTTAAGTTTTATAATTGATGGCTTAGCCTTAATAAGAATATACTCACGCTTATTTTTGGGTGCACCTATTAAGAGATTCCATGAAGTTGGATTTAGATCATCTTAAAATGCTAACCTATGAATTATAAATAAGTATAATATATGATAAATAAAAGGAAGATAGTAGCACCAGCAGACGGATTAGTAGGTTTGAAAGAAAATATACAGGCCGACTCCCTCTCAGGTTTTCTTGTTTTTTTACTTGCACTACCTTTAAGTTTGGGAATCGCCAAAGCATCCGAGTTTCCTCCTATTATGGGTTTGATAACTGCTATGATTGGTGGTTTGATAGTTGCATTAATTTCAGGCTCAAGACTAACAATTAAAGGTCCTGCAGCGGGATTAATAGTTATTGTTGCAGGTTCAGTATCTGAATTAGGTGGTGGTAATAACGAATTAGGATGGCATTTGGCATTAGGCGCTGTTGTGGTAGCTGGAATTTTTCAGGTATTATTTGGAGTTTTTAAATTTGGTAAGTTAGCTGATTTTTTCCCTTTGGCAGCTGTCGAAGGAATGTTGGCAGCTATTGGTATTATTATTTTATCGAAACAAATACATGTTTTACTAGGCATCAACCCGGTAAATGAAGTTACAGGAAAACCTTTGGTCGAACCATTGGAATTGATAGAGTTATTGCCTCATTCATTTGTAAATTTCAATTCAGGATCCACCATTATAGGAATTGTTAGTTTGATTATTATTTTTGGAATGCCAATTATTAAACACCCACTTATTAAAAAAATTCCTGCTCCATTAATTGTATTACTTGTAACAGTTCCTTTAGCGATAATTATTGGTTTGAAAGATTCTAACCCCAAAGGATTTGTTCATTTTGATAAAGGTTTGTTTGATATTTTTACCATCAATGTAAGCTTTGCTGGATTATCTCAAACTGCTGTCTTTATTAAATATGTTGTGATGTTTGCATTAGTAGGTAGTTTAGAGGCACTACTAACTATAAAAGCCATTGATGTAATGGATCCTTACAAGCGTAAATCTAACTATAATCAAGATCTTATGGCTATAGGTGTTGGAAATATTATTGCAGGTGTTTTGGGTGGTTTGCCCATGATTAGCGAAGTAGCTCGTAGCTCGGCTAATGTTAACTATGGTGGAAAAACTAGGTTTGCAAATTTTTTTCACGGTATTGCCATACTCATATTTTTAATTTTCGCCACAATTTTTAGTGACTTAATTCCTACCTCTGCATTAGCAGCTATGCTTATTGGTGTGGGAGCTAAGCTAACTCACCCAAGGGTATTTAAACATATGTTTCATATTGGAGTAGAGCAATTGACAATTTTTATTGTTACCATTATTGTTACACTTTCTACAGATTTGTTAGTAGGTATTGGTGTCGGAATTTTAACCAAAATTATAATACATTTTATTTATGGATTATACCCTAAAAGTGTTTTTAAATCCAATGTCAAAATTCAACAACAAGATGAAAATACCTATCTTGTTAAGATTAAATATTCTGCTGTATTTAGTAATTACATTGGATTGATTGAAAAATTAAGTTCAATTCCCAAAGGCAAAATAATTATTGTCGATTTTAAACAAGTTAATCTAATTGACCATACCTCCTTTCAAGGCCTTTATTTTATTGGTGAAAACTATAAGTTAGATGGTGGTGAGTTTCAAACTATTGGTTTAGATAGATTTAAGCCAATGTCTCAACATCCGATGGCTAGTAGGCACAAAAGGTTATAGAATTTTGAAAACATTGTATAAAAAAATCCTGAAATGTTAGTTCTAGGATTTTTTTATTATAGCCATCAAATGTTTTAAGGAAGTTAAACGTGAATTTCTTCACCATTATTATTAATAAATCGGTATTCAACCATGTGCATCGATTGAATGGCTTTGATTTTAATCCACTTTTTGTATTTAAAATACCATTTCACTCTAGTTGAATTAAGAAGCCCTTGTTTTAAATATGCCGCCATATACGGATGAATTTCTAAAGTGAAATTGGATATGTGCATATTTTCAATTAGGTATTTAATACGAGTTTCTATTTCATCCACCATCGATACTGTATTTTGTATCTCGCCACTTCCTTTGCAGGTAGGGCATTTTTCGGTAGTTTGAATAGTCATTTCTGGCCTAACTCTTTGTCTCGTAATTTGCACCAAGCCAAATGGACTCATAGGCAATATTTTGTGTTTTGCCTTGTC
>CAIVPY010000142.1 GCA_903907885.1 uncultured Bacteroidota bacterium | reverse complement strand
GGTTTCATCCCCAAACTCAAGCTTTGTGGCTTTCCGACATAGCACATCACCATTTAGCAATTGGTGTTGTTTTCATATTCGCTGGTCATATGTATCGTACAAATTGGGGGATTGGGCATAGTTTAAAAGAAATTTTAGATGCGCACCGTCCTCCAGGTGGTAGACTTGGAGCCGGTCACAAAGGGTTATTTGAAACAATTAGTAATTCTTTACATTTTCAATTGGGACTAGCATTGGCTTCTTTAGGTGTTATAACTTCTCTTGTAGCTCAGCATATGTATGCTTTACCATCGTATGCTTTTATAGCTAAAGATTATACGACTCAAGCAGCTTTATATACACACCACCAATATATAGCTGGTTTCTTAATGGTAGGCGCATTTGCACACGGTGCTATATTTTTTGTCCGTGATTACGATCCTGAACAAAATAAAAATAATGTTTTAGCTCGTATCTTAGAACATAAAGAGGCAATTATCTCTCACTTAAGTTGGGTTTCCTTATTTTTAGGTTTCCATACTTTAGGTTTATACGTTCATAACGATGTTGTGGTTGCTTTCGGACAACCTGAAAAACAAATTTTAGTTGAACCTGTGTTTGCGCAATGGATTCAAGCATCTTCTGGAAAAGCATTGTATGGATTTGATGTTTTACTTTCTTCAACTGGAAGTTTAGCGTCAAATGCAAGCAATAATATTTGGTTGCCTGGTTGGTTAAGTGCAATCAATGATGGTAAAAACTCATTATTCTTACCTATAGGGCCAGGAGATTTCTTAGTGCACCACGCAATTGCATTGGCTCTTCATACAACGACTTTAATTTTGGTTAAAGGAGCTTTGGACGCCAGAGGATCTAAACTTATGCCAGATAAAAAAGACTTTGGATATAGTTTCCCTTGTGATGGACCAGGTAGAGGTGGTACTTGTGATATCTCTGCATGGGATGCTTTCTACTTATCTATGTTTTGGATGTTAAATACTATAGGTTGGGTAACCTTCTATTGGCATTGGAAACATGTTACAATTTGGCAAGGAAACCCTGGTCAGTTCAATGAATCTTCTACATATATCATGGGATGGTTAAGAGATTATCTATGGTTAAACTCTTCTCCTCTTATTAATGGATATAATCCATATGGAATGAATAGCTTATCTGTATGGTCTTGGATGTTCTTATTTGGTCATTTAATCTGGGCAACTGGATTTATGTTCTTAATCTCTTGGAGAGGATATTGGCAAGAGCTTATCGAAACATTAGCATGGGCTCATGAAAGAACACCTTTAGCTAATCTTGTTCGTTGGAAAGATAAACCAGTAGCATTATCTATTGTTCAAGCTAGACTTGTTGGTTTAATTCACTTTACAGTCGGTTACATATTTACGTATGCTGCATTTGTAATCGCTTCTACAACTGGTAAATTCGGTTAATTTATTATTAAAGCTATCTTAATAGATAGCTTTATACCATTTTTATTTTTTATTTAGTGCATAAGAATAAATATTTCAAATGTTATCTGGTAAAGTATTAAATCATCACTAATATTAACTGGTTAAAATTTATGGCAAAAAAGAATATGATCGAGCGTGAAAAAAAACGTCAATCTCTAGTACTTAAATATGGTAAAAAAAGAATAGAAATTAAAGAGTCTATAAGATTATCTACTTCGTTTCAAGAAAAATTGTCATTATATGGTAAATTCCAATCTTTACCTAGAAATTCTTTTCCATCAAGATTAAGAAATAGATGTTGGATGACTGGTCGTAGTAGAGGGTATTATAGAACTTTTGGGCTTTCTCGACATGTTTTAAGAGAGATGGCACATAATTGTTTATTACCAGGTGTGACAAAATCTAGTTGGTAAATGTACACATAAAGAATAGAGGTAATCAATCTTAGTTAAATTTTGATTACTTCTATTTTTTTGATATTTGATTATAAACCAAACTGATTTCCTCTTCTGTATTGAAGATATGCTGCTACAAATAGGCCTGCTAACGTTACTGGTATTAATCCAAGAACAATTCCAAATAATAAAGGTTCTATCATTTTATTATTAATAGTATAAATCTATATATAATTACAAAAGTAGGATGTGAAAAACTCCCTAATAATCATTATAGCTTAGGTTTGTATAGTGAATGAAAAAGTTGGGATATTTTTAAAAACAAAAATATCCCAACTTTTTCAGTTATCTAAAGCCAACAGCTGCTTGCCAAACGAATGCTAATAAAAGAAAGAATACAGGTATAACTGGAGCTACGTCAATAATTGGTTTGAAGATT
>CAIVPY010000141.1 GCA_903907885.1 uncultured Bacteroidota bacterium | reverse complement strand
GGGGAGCACAAGGCTCCTACAATCCCTTACCAAGAGAATGAAATAATTAAAACAAATCCTTTTGCATCCATTGATCAAAATGGTGTCGGTCAATTATTGAAGATTGCAGCAGAAAAGGGAAATGCTACTCGACCAGGGATAAAGATGGGTATTTGTGGTGAACACGGGGGTGATCCTGCTAGCGTGGCTTTCTGTCACAGCATTGGTCTAACTTACGTTAGCTGTTCTCCATATCGTGTACCTGTAGCAAAATTGGCTGCTGCTCAGGCTGCTCTTGAAGATGAATTAAAATAATCTCACTACGAAGTCTTTTGTGCTAAGATATATGCACATATGCAAGACCTCGGAGAAAAATGTGCAGTTTTCGGAATTTACGGAAAAGGTCTAGACGTTAGCCGTCTGACCTTTTTCGGTTTATATGCCCTACAACATAGGGGGCAAGAAAGTTCCGGCATTGCATCCACGGATGGTGCCGAAATTTTTTGCCACAAAAACACAGGATTGGTATCTCAAGTTTTTAATGAAGAGATAATTAAAAGTTTGCCAGGCCATATTGCAGTTGGCCATAATCGTTATTCGACCTCTCGAGGTTCCGGTATCGAATTTACTCATCCAATTGAAGTGTCAGATATGTCGTTAGTCTTAGTTCATAATGGAAATCTACCAAGCGTTACAGCTTTGGTAGATTTTTTGAAAAAGCGAGAAATCAAATCAGCCTGCGGAATTGAATTAGAAAGAGCTTCGGATTCCATGATTATTACAGAAGCTATTCATTCTCTTGTAAAAGAAGGTAAAGAAATTGAAAAAGCTGTAGAAGAGATTTTTCCTCTAATGACCGGAGCTTTTTCAATTTTAATCATGACTAAAAATAAATTGATTGCTATTCGTGATCAGTACGGCATTCGTCCACTTTCCATTGCTAAATTAAACGGGGGATACGTCTTTGCTTCTGAGACTTGTGCCTTCCATCCAATTGGTGCCAATTTTATGCGAGATGTGAATCCTGGAGAGATGGTTGTTGTCGATGAACAAGGTTTAAAGATTAAACAAATTGTTAAAGGCACTCAAAAATTAGACATCTTTGAGTTTGTATATTTCTCAAGACCAGACAGTAATCTGTTAGGTAAGTCTATCTATGAGGTTCGCAGGAATTTTGGTATTCAATTAGCAGAAGAATGTATTATTGATGCTGATGTTGTTATTCCCGTACCAGAGACCGCCATACCTGTAGCTATCGGTTATGCCCATGCTACTGGTATTCCTTTTGAAATGGGTTTGATTAAAAGCCGTTACATTCATAGGACTTTTATTCAACCTGAACAGCACATCCGAGAACAGGGAGTGAAATTAAAGCTGGCACCGTTGAAAGAAGCTATTGAAAATAAAAGAGTGGTGGTGGTTGATGATTCTATTGTACGTGGTACCACTTCACGACAAATTGTCCGAATGCTTTTTGAAGCAGGAGCAAAGGAAGTACATTTCATGGTTAGTTCTCCACCGGTTAAGTATCCTGATTTTTATGGAATTGATTTACCACGACAAAGCGACTTGTTTGCCGCTACTAAATCTATAGAAGAAATGAATGCTTATCTTGGTTCTACTTCATTAAATTTTCTTTCATATGATGGTATGATTAAATCTACAGGTCTAGACGAATCAGTTTTTTGCACAGCCTGTTTTAATGGTAAATATCCAATTGATTTATTAGAAAGGAAAAGTGAGGTGATTTATCATCTCACAAAAAAT
>CAIVPY010000140.1 GCA_903907885.1 uncultured Bacteroidota bacterium | reverse complement strand
TATTTTCAATAGAGGTGTTACCACCACTCAAAGGTAAAGGTATTGAAACATTATATAAGGGAATTGATCCATTGATGGAGTTTAAGCCTGCTTTTATAGATGTTACGTATCATCGTGAAGAGTTTTTGCTTAGAAAGCGTGTAGATGGAGGTTTTGATAAAATATATACCCGCAAACGGCCTGGAACTGTAGCAATTTGTGCAGCACTAATGAATAGATATCATGTTGATACCGTACCTCATTTAATTTGTGGTGGTTTTAGCAAAGAAGAAACCGAAAACGCTTTAATTGATTTGAATTTCTTAGGTATTGATAATGTGTTAGCCCTAAGAGGCGATCCAGTAAAAAACGAATCCAATTTTACACCTGAGCCTGACGGTAACAAAACTTCTCTTGAACTTGTTGAACAGATAATAAACATGAACAATGGAACATATTTAGACAGTGAGTTAGAGAATCCAAATACCTCTAATTTTTGCGTTGGAGTATCTGGTTATCCCGAAAAACATTTTGAAGCACCTAACATGGCTGCTGACCTGAGGTGGTTAGATACAAAGGTTAAGGCTGGGGCAGATTATATTGTAACTCAATTATTTTTCAACAACAGCAAATTTATTGAGTTTACCGAAACTTGTAAAAAAATGAATATTAATATTCCTATTATTCCAGGTTTGAAACCATTAACAACAAAAAAGCAGTTAACTATTCTACCTAAAATATTTCATATTGATATTCCTGAAGATTTGGTATTAGCTGTTGAAGCATGTAAAGATGATAAAGCAGTGAAGCAAGTTGGTATTGAATGGTGCATACAACAATCCAAAGAACTTAAAAATGCAGGTGTTCCTGTTTTACATTATTATACGATGGGTTTGAGCGAAATTACAAAATCAATAGCCAAAGAAATTTTCTAATCAGCTAACTTTATAGTTTTTTCGACAATGCTTGTATCTGATTCCAAGCCACTTCCACCATTTAAGATATTTGAAACATTTTTAAAATAATCTTCTTTTACTTTTAATGCTTGATTTAAACTATCTGTTTTATATAATAATTCACGAACTTTTCGTTTAGTATCATTATTAGTATAGCCAGGAACATACTCTCGTAGCGGAGTATAAAAAATACCAACTATGATTAAAAACGTAAAAACAACTACAAATGAACTAAATGCCACAAAAATATTGAGAGGAGTGAGTTTAAATGAAAACTTCTCTTCAAAGGTTTCATCATTGATTAAAACCAGCCTAAGTTTGTAATGAAGTCGCTCAACAAATTTTTTCTTTCTACTTTCAGCCATAATTAATTAAAATTGCGAAACTAATTGATGTACTAATTAGCGCATCAAATTTAAGAATTGATACCTTATTTGAAACCTTTTAAAAATATCTTAATAAAAAACTTTAGTATAATACTATTAAGTATGCTAATGTTAGTGTTATCGTGTAATCCCACTCGTGATAGGTGGATAAACAGAAAATGGCATAGCATGGTTGGACATTATAATATTTATTTTAATGGAGAATTAAAATTATTAGATGCAACAAAGCAAATTGAAAAAAGCCATATTAATGATTTTAGCAAGACTTTAGAAGTTTTTCCTTATGGTACAGAGGCTTCTGCCAAAGCCTCGGGTAATTTATTAGACGAAGCTCTCAAGAAATTTTCGGGAACCATACAATTGCATACAGTAGGTAGCTTCACCGATGAGGCTTATTTTAATGTTGCTAAATGCCGATTTTTTAAACGAGATTATTATTCAGCAGTTGAGGCATTTCAATATGTGATTGGTGAATACGAAAAATTGGGCTATAAAAATATTAGTTCTGCTTGGATAGCTAAATGCTATGTAGGTTTGGGTAAAATTGAAGAGGCCGAAGCCATTGTAGGATTATTAGTTTCGGAAAAAAACATTGCCCCAAAAGATGTTGCCGAAATTTTTGCTACAGCCGCAGATATAAATATTAAGCTTGAAAAATATAAAAGTGCAATAACAAATATAAAAACAGCATTAACAGGCAAACTAACTAAAGATCAAAAAATAAGATATAACTATATTCTTGGTCAATTAAATATGCTAACAGATAATAAGGAACAGGCCTTATTTCATTTTAATAAAGTCATAAAGATGACTCCTCCTTATGATTTCGCTTTTAATTCTAATATCAATATCACTAAAATATACGACCCTAGAGATAAACAAGCAGTTAGCAAAGTAAGGCGTAGCTTAAAGCGAATGCTTCAAGATGATAAAAACATTGATTATTTAGACCAAATATATTACGAGTTAGGTAAATTGGAGTTAACCCAAAAAAATTACCCAATTGCTGTTACCCAATTTAAAAAT
>CAIVPY010000139.1 GCA_903907885.1 uncultured Bacteroidota bacterium | reverse complement strand
CTGTTTTAGGTGGTTTTGGGAAAATTTTATTTTTTAAATTTTCACTTAACAATAACATTACCGGCACCAAAATTAAAGTTAATAAAGTGGCAAATAATAAACCGAAAATCATAGTCCACGATAAAGGACCCCAGAAAGCTACACTATCACCACCAAAGTAAATATGTGGATTCCCTTCTGTAAATAAAGTTACAAAATCAACGTTTAAGCCAATTGCCAAAGGTATTAAGCCTAATATAGTAGCTGTAGCTGTTAATATAACTGGAGTCATACGTGTTTTGCCAGCTTCAATAATTGCTTCTTTCAATTCCATTCCTTCCTCTAAAAGTAAGTCAGTAAATTCTACTAACAGAATTCCATTTCTTACCACAATTCCTGCCAGCGCTACAACTCCAACTCCAGTCATTAGTATTGACATATCCATTTTAAAAATAGAAAATCCTAATAAAACACCAATGATACTTAGTACTATTTCACTTAAAATAATAACAGGTTTTGATATTGAGTTAAACTGAGTTACCAAAATTAAAAAGATTAACCCTAAAGCTATTAACATGGCTTTTCCAAGGAATGCACCCGTTTCTGCTTGTTGTTCTTGTTCACCCGTCATGTCGGTAGTTACAGTATTTGGTAATTCATATTTTGCTACCGCTTTTTTCACTTGTGCCACTACTTCATTGGCATTATAACCAGAAAGGACATTTGAGCCAAGTGATACAATACGTTTTTGGTTTTTACGTCTTATACCACCATACGTTTGGCTATATTTTAACTTAGCCACCGAAGACAATGGAACCGAACGTAACTGCCCGCCCATATTCATATCGCGGTAAGTAATTTTCAAATTCATTAGGGCATCTATGTTATTTCTTTGGTCAAATTTGTAACGCACTTGAATAGGATAATCATCTTTAGCATCTTTAAATTTAGAAACTTCCATCCCAAATATAGCACCACGTAATGCTTGTCCAATTTGAGCCGAAGAAATTCCTTCTCTATTTGCACGTTCCCTATCTACTTCAATTAAAATTTCAGGTTTGTTAGTTACCAAATCTGATTTTAACTCTTCCACACCAGGAATTTGCAATGAATCTAAATAATGTTTCAAGCCTTTAGAAACTGTTGTTAACTCATCAAATTCTTCGCCTATAATTTCAATGTTTACAGGTTTTCCAGTTGGAGGTCCACCTTTTTCCTGTTCTACTGTAATTAATACACCTGGTATATCTTTTACTACTTTTCTAATTCTATCTAAGTATGGTAAAGTTTTTTCACCATGACGTTTGCCAAATTCAACAAACGCAACTGTTACTTTTCCTAAATTAGACTTAGCACCAGCTTCAAATTGAGTAGGATCACCTGCGCCAATAGCCACATTTGATATTACAGATTCTACTATTTTATTGCTATCGCCAATTTCTTTGTAAATTCTTTCTTCTACTAATTTTGTAATTGAATCGGTTACAACTTGATCAGTTCCAACTGGCATTTCAATATATGTATAAACAAAATTTGGAGATGCTTGAGGGAAGAAAACAACTTTTGGAGACCTTACTTTTACTAAAAATATACTAAAGAATAATAAACCAATTGTTCCTACTAATAAAAATATAGGTCTCTTTCCTTTTAAACACCAAGTAATTAATTTTCTGTAAACTTCTTGTACACTTGGCCATGTTTTGTTTTGGAAATTTTCAATGTATTTATACATTACAAATCTGTTTAAGCAATATAAACCGTATATTACAACTATAAAATTACCTAATCCAAAGTTTCCCGTTAAATAAACTAGTAAAGCTATTACACCAAAAACAATGGATGTAATCATAAACCCTTTTTTGTTTTTGCGTTGCGCTTCTTCTTCTTCATGTGTTTTCATAAAGCCTACAGCAAATACTGGATTGATAATATATGCCACTAATAAAGAAGCCAATAAAGTAATGATTAAAGTTACTGGTAAAAAAAACATGAATTTACCAATAGTCCCTTGCCAAAAAGCCAAAGGAATAAATGGAGCTAATGTAGTTAATGTGCCTGATAATACAGGAATAAATACTTCGCCTGCCGCTAGTTTGGCAGCCTTTTTTATGGGGATTTTTCCGTTTTCAAATATTCGATGGGTGTTTTCAACTACCACAATTGCATCATCTACCACAATTCCTAAAGCGAGTAAAAATGCAAATAATACAATCATGTTTAACGTGAAACCAATGGCCGGTAAAAACAGAAATGCAATGGCCATAGATAAAGGAACCGACATAGCAACAAATAACGCATTGGTAGCTCCCATAAAAAACATTAGGATTATTGTTACCAATATAAATCCAATTACAATGGTGTTTATTAAGTCGTGTAAAGTTGTACGTGTTTTGTTAGATTGATCACCAGTAATAGTAATTTTTAAGCCTTCGGGGAAATGAGCTTTTTTCATTTCCTCATTTATCTTTCTTATTTTATCACTAGCATCAATTAAATTTTGACCACTCTTTTTTACAATATTTAAAGTTATTACGTTTTTATGTTCCAAACGAGCAAAACTTTCCTGCTCCTTAAATCCATCTTTTACCTCAGCAATATCGCGTAAATAAACAATGGCTCCACTGGCAGATCGAATGGCTAAATCACCTATTTT
>CAIVPY010000138.1 GCA_903907885.1 uncultured Bacteroidota bacterium | reverse complement strand
TAAAATGGACGCAATCGGTGCAAGCTATGGTAGCAGATGGAGCCACCGACTTTATAGAATGTGGCCCTGGCAATGTATTGCAAGGATTGGTTAAAAAAATACACAAAGAAGCCAATACAAGCGCTGCTTAGGATTTTGATTTACACAGTCTTATCATAATCAGACTAAAGGAATTATACAAATTGCTACAAATCACGTTAAACATGAAGATATCTTTAAATATTCCTTTATTCATCCATTAACAAACTCCTTTTTAATTTATCAATCTTTAGTCGCAACCCACAAGCTTGGATTCAGACTACAGATAGTAGAAGGTAGATGGGCATTCCAATTAGTAAAAATCTTTTCTTTAGCCGAATTGAAGTGAGAAGTGGTTAAAATAAACATCAATAAAGCCACACCAATAGCGATGCTTTCGCCTGTTATTGGTATTATTTAATATCCACAGCCAGTTCGGATATGCTACCATTAAGAGTCGGTGAGGTTTTGCAAATTCCACCTTCTTATTATTAGCATAATGCTTAAAAAACCTCAACTATCTTTCGTCTGAAGCCAAGTCAAAGCTAAGGGACTAAAGAAAATAAATGAAATAAGAGTTTGCAACTCGTCACTTAGTTACCCTAAACGAAACCAGCAGAACAATCACTATCAAGATAAATAATAAAAAATGTTTATCAAGAAATAGCTCCCCAACGGTTGGTTTTTTTATACAATTCAAAATAGTTGAATAGTACACTGTTTTCGGGCTTTTCAAGTTTTGGGTCTTGTTCCAATATATCTACTACTATTTGTCGTGCTTCCATAAGCAAGGCATTGTCTTTACTAATATCGGCAATACGCATATTTAATATGCCACTTTGAATAGTTCCTTCAATATCTCCTGGTCCACGCAATAGCAAATCAACTTCCGAAATTTTAAAACCATCATTGGTTTCACACATGGTTTTTATGCGTTGTCGGGCATCGTTGCTTAGTTTAAAATCGCTGAGCAAAATGCAATAAGATTGATCGGCACCTCGCCCTACTCTACCTCTTAATTGGTGCAATTGCGACAGACCGAATTTTTCGGCACTTTCAATCACCATCACACTGGCATTAGGCACATTTACCCCCACCTCAATCACCGTAGTTGCTACCATAATATGTGTGATACCTTTAATAAACATATTCATTTCCGCATCCTTATCGGCAGGTTTCATTTTGCCATGCACCATACTCACATGGTATTGTGGCTGTTGAAATTCTCTACATATTTGTTCAAATCCATCGGTGAGATTTTTATATGTCATTTTCTCACTCTCTTCAATCAAAGGATAAACGATATACACTTGTCGCCCTTTTGCAATTTCACTTTTCATAAAACCATAAACTGCCAAACGATTGCTATCATATTTGTGAATGGTTTGGATGGGTTTACGTCCTGCGGGCATTTCGTCAATTACCGAAGTATCCAAATCGCCATACAAGGTCATGGCCAATGTGCGTGGAATAGGTGTTGCAGTCATCACCAATATGTGTGGCGGATAAGTGTTTTTGTGCCACAGTTTAGCTCGCTGCTCCACCCCAAAACGATGCTGTTCATCTATCACAGCCAAACCCAAGTTTTTAAACTGAACGCTGGTTTCAATAAGAGCATGCGTACCCACCAAAATATGACAAGTACCATTCAAGAGCTCTTCATGTATTTGTCTTCGTTCTTTAGCTTTGGTAGATCCGGTTAATAAACAAACTTTTATTTCCATTCCATCAAGCAATTGGGTTAAAATCTGGTAATGTTGTTTAGCTAGAATCTCAGTGGGAGCCATCATGCAAGCTTGGTAGTTATTATCCAATGCAATCAACATGCTCATCAGTGCCACAACCGTTTTCCCGCTCCCCACATCCCCTTGCACTAAGCGATTCATTTGCCTACCACTCTTCACATCTGCACGAATTTCTTTTACCACACGTTTTTGTGCATTGGTGAGTTCAAAAGGTAAATTGTTGTTATAAAAAGTATTGAAATAATCACCAATGGAGCTAAGCTTTATGCCATTATAAAGTTGCGTTCTGTTTTGTTTGAAACGCAATATTTTAAGTTGCGCATAAAACAACTCTTCAAACTTTAACCTATTCGTAGCCTCGTTTAATATTATCAGCGATTTTGGAAAATGAATATTGATTAATGTCTGCCTTCTATCAAGCAATTTTTCTTTATGAATTAAATATTCAGGCAAGGTTTCATCAATTTGAAATCTATCATCAGCAATAATCTGATTCATCATTTTCATGATGGCTTTAGAGTCGAGCCCACGGGCTTTCATTTTCTCGCTAACATTATAAAAAGGCTGAATATGAAGGTACATTTTGCTAGCTATATCTTCAGGTTCATCTAATGTTGGATGTACAATATTATATGTTCTATTAAATTCGGCAGGTTTACCAAACACTATATATTC
>CAIVPY010000137.1 GCA_903907885.1 uncultured Bacteroidota bacterium | reverse complement strand
AGCAAAGTTGCAAAGGCGCTAGCAAATACAAGGTCTTACTATTCGAATGCCTGTATTTATTAATCAAATAAATAAACAGAAGCGAAAACAAATGAGACAACATTTCTGGGCGGCCAATCATACGATAACTCACTCCCAAAAGCACCACCATTGAAACCCAATAAGAAATGGCATTGTCATAAGATTCAGCAAACAATCTTTGATTAATCAGTTGGATATATTTTAAGAGGAGTAGAAGAATGCAAATACTAACAAGGGCTTGCAAAACATATATATATTCTGGACCAGCCACATTACTAATAATGGCCGCTATCACCTCAAAACCCCATTTGATATTAACCCACTTGGCGCCTTCATAGGTATACGAAAACAAATCTTGCACAGGCACTTGTTTATGTTCAATTATCCATTGACCTGTGCGAATTTGCCACCACAAATCAGGCTCTCGCAGCGATTTTAGACTAAAAGCTATGGTAAGCAATAAGAGTAGTGCAAAGAGAATTCTATTCAACCAATGTTGGATATTCGTTTTCATATTATCAATAATAAATGAAATTTTGAATTACGCAAAATTATGTTCAAAATTGAGTAGTAAAGTTTGTAATTGATACGATATTAAATTAGAAAATCAGTAAAGAAGCTTTTTTTTAAATTCATATCACAAGCCATGTTATATCTAAATGTCCTGAAAATAAATAAGTAAGCCAATTAATAACTGCACTAATTAAATTGCTTGATGAAATAAACAGGGATAGGCTTATCATTGAAAAAGTAATGAAAGGAATAAATCAAAAATCAATTTATGCTATTATGAATGTATTGTTTTTTGCAATAGTATTTAATTCTTGTAGCGACAAAGCTTATACACCCAAGCCAAGGGGTTTTCAACGATTGGAGTTTCCAGCCAAAGTGTATGAACGATATTGGATAAAAGATTGCCATTATGAGTTTGATTTGCCTGTTTATGCTCAAGTAGAGCAAGATCCAAATTTTAAATCACATGAATGTTGGTATAATATCCAGTTTCCTCAGTTTAATGCCACTTTGCATTTAAGCTATTTGAAAGTTGAAAACAGAGAGTCATTGTTTAAAATGATAAACGACTCACGCGAAATGGTTTTTAAACACATTGTTAAAGCTGATGAAATCATCGAAAATTACATTTCATCGCCCGATAAACATGGCATTTTTTACAATTTGCAAGGAAACACGGCTACCAATACCCAATTTTTTGTAACAGATAGCACCCATCATTTTTTGCGAGGTTCATTATATTTTAATGCCCATACCAATATTGACTCACTAGCCCCAGCCCTTAGTTTTATTGACGAAGACGTACATCAATTGATAAAAGGGCTGGTTTGGAAATAAATAATTTCACATTTAAATCACTGCTATTCAAAATTTTGTAATTTGATATTTATCACTATTATTTTTAATCACTTTTAAAACTTAAAGATAAAATTAAATTTGCCCTCGTATTAACATTGTAAATATTTTGATTATGACAAACAATATTATCGTTGAAAACATCCTGAAAAGCGCTTCAGCATCTTTTCAAAATCTTACACCTGCCGAGTTGGTAAGTCATGCTATTTTAAATGGCGAAGGAAAGTTAACCGATACAGGTGCTTTAATGGCTGATACTGGAGAATTCACAGGTCGTTCACCTAAAGACAAATTTTGTGTGGTAGATAGTAAAACTGAAAATACAGTTTGGTGGGGTGATGTAAATAACCGTTTCGAGAGCGATAAGTTCGAGAAATTGATGAACAAAGTAATTGCTCATTATGCAGGTAAAAAAGTGTATATGCGTAATGCTTATGCCTGTGCTGATCCTCGTTATAGACTAAATGTAACAGTAGTTAACGAAACGGCTTACCACAATTTATTTTGTAACAACTTGTTCCTACGTCCTGAAGCTTCTGAATTAGCTGATTTTAAATCAGAGTGGTTAATATTGAATGCTCCTAGTTTTAAAGCTGTTGCTGCTGAAGACGGAACACGTCAACACAATTTCTCTATTATTGATTTTTCTAGAAAAATAATTTTAGTGGGTGGTAGCGGCTACACAGGTGAAATGAAAAAAGGTATTTTCACTGTGTTAAACTATGTATTACCTCAAGAACGCAATACTTTATCAATGCATTGCTCAGCAAACATTGGTAAAAAAGGTGATACTGCTGTTTTCTTTGGTTTGTCAGGTACAGGAAAAACAACTTTAAGTGCTGATCCAGATCGTAAGTTAATTGGTGACGATGAGCATGGTTGGGCTGAAGATTCTGTATTCAACTTTGAAGGTGGCTGTTACGCAAAATGTGTTGATTTAACTAAAGAAAAAGAACCTCAAATTTTTGATGCTATCCGTTTTGGTTCTTTGGTTGAAAACACTCGTTTCATTCCAGGAACTTCAACAGTTGATTATGCAAACATTTCGGTAACTGAAAATACACGTGCTGCTTATCCAATTGATTTGATTGATAATATCGCAGTGCCTTCGGTAGGTAAAACTCCTGAAAATATTTTCTTCTTAACAGCAGATGCTTTCGGTGTATTGCCTCCCATATCTAAATTAAATGTAGGTCAAGCTATGTACAGTTTCATTAGCGGATACACTGCTAAAGTAGCTGGAACAGAAGCGGGAGTTACTGAACCATCAGCTACTTTCTCGGCTTGTTTTGGTAAAGCATTTTTACCATTACACCCAGGCAAATACGCTGAGTTATTAGGAAAAAAATTAAAAGAAAATCCTAATGTAAATGTGTGGTTAATTAACACAGGTTGGAGCGGTGGCGCTTACGGAACTGGTTCACGTATGAAATTATCTTTCACCCGTGCTATGATTACCGCAGCATTAAATGGTGAGTTAAACAATGTTACATTTGAGCAACATCCAATGTTTGGTTACCAAATGCCAACAACTTGCCCTAATGTGCCAGTTGAAATCTTAAATCCACGTAACACATGGGCTGACAAAGATGCTTACGATGCACAAGCTAATAAATTAGCAGGTATGTTTGTTAAAAACTTTGAGCAATATGCAAGTGGAGTGAGCCAAGAAATTTTGGATGCAGCTCCAAAAGTTTCTCAACACAGCTAAGAATCATTTTAGAATTTATATAAAAAAAGCGACTCGATAGGGTCGCTTTTTTTCTTGGGTTATGTGGCCTCGGGTTGGTTTTTCTAAACAGTTCCTCAACCATTTAAACTATTTAGGTAACATCAACTGTAGGCAAATATTCACTTGAATATCTCGATAAATTGAGAAGACTGTATAATCCAAATTTAACAACTATTTTGCTACTAATATTAGTTATATGGTTGTTAATCTTTTTTCTTTTCTTTGTATAGCAATTAGTTCACAGATTTGAAATTAGTCTGTTCGCTAATATACAATATTACCTATTTGAGAAGCTGAATTTCTAATTATGCTTGGAATTGGATTTATATAAATCATAATTAAATTTTTAGAGATATACTTTAAAGGAATACAATTCACAGAGAAGAAAATTACTTAATGATAAATTTGAGTATATGAAAGAAAACAAGATGTCGAATGAAGAACTCAACCTAGAGCTTCAATCTTATAAAAAGAAATTTGAACAAACAGAGTCTGAACTTTTTTTTGTTAATCAAAAGTTGAAAGAATCTGAGGTTCAATACCAACATTTGATTGATGCAGGTACTGCCTTGATTTGGATTTCGGATACTGATAAGCTGTGTACCTATTTTAACAACAATTGGCTGCAATTTACAGGAAGAACCTTAGAACAAGAGGTAGGCAACGGATGGGCAGAAGGTGTTCATCCCGAAGATTTTGATAAATGTCTTGAAATTTATTTTAGTTCATTCGATAAACGCGAACCATTTGAAATGGAATACCGTTTACGTCATGCTAGTGGTGAATATAGGTGGCTACTTGATATTGGTACGCCAAATTATAGCAGCACAGGTGAATTCATTGGGTATATCGGGCATTGTTTTGACATTTCGGAACGTAAAAAAACAGAGATAGCCTTAAAAGAAAGCGAAGAAAAATACCGCAGTATTTTTGAAAGCATTCAAGATGTTTACTATGAGGCTAGTTTTGATGGGATTTTACTTGAAGTAAGTCCCTCTATTGAGTTTTTTAGTAAAGGACAATACAAAAGGGAAGATGTCATAGGGCTATCTATGGCATCGTTTTATACGCAACCAAGTGATCGAGAAAGTTCTATTGCAAAACTAATTGAAGAATCAAGTTTTAGAGACTATGAGTTGTCATTGTCAAACAAAGATGGTTCTGTTGTTGCTGCTGCCGTTTCTTCAGCCCTTATCTATGATGATAAAGGCGTTCCACAAAAAATAACAGGCATCATTCGTGATGTTTCAGAGAGAAAAATGGCAGACAATGCCATAAAAGAAACGCTCAATTTGCTGAAAGAAGCGAACCAGAATCTAGAAAAACGCGTTGAAGAAAGAACTGAAGAGCTGCGTAGGTCAATGATAATGCAAGAGGCTATTTTGCAACATGCAGGACTAGCTATCATATCCACATCAGCTGATGGCATCATTGAGCATTTCAACAAGGCAGCCGAAGAAATGCTTGGCTATAAAGCCGAAGAAGTGATTGGTAAACTGAGACCCTCTATTTTTCATCTTCCTGAAGAACTTGAAAGTCGAGTAAAGGAAATCGACTTAGAAAACGAAGGAAATGCTCCTATTGATTTTCAATCTATTCAACAAGCATTGCATAGTGCTAAAGTCAATACTAAAGAATGGACGTTTGTTCATAAAAATGGGCGACAATTCCCTGTTAATCTTACCTTATCTTCTATTAAAAAAACAGAGGGCAAGTTGCAAGGATACATCGGCATAGCCCTTGACATTACCAAAGAAAAGGAAGCAAAGAAGGCACTCCAAAAAAGCGAAGCCGACAACCGTGCCATCATTCAAGCTGTGCCCGATTTAATGTTCCGCATTCACAAGGACGGCACCTTTTTAAATCTCATCAGCACGAACGAAGCCTCCCTTTTTGTGCCTAAAGAAGCTTTTATTGGCAAAAAAATAAACGAGGTGTTGCCACCGGTTCTTGCCCAAAAATCACTTCAGGTCCTTGAGCTTGCTTTTACAAGTGGCGAGGTAGAGCATTTTGAATACATGCTTCCTGTTCAAAACCAGAATAGATATTTTGAAAATAGGATTGCCTCTATTTCGGAGCATGAAGCACTGTCTATGATTCGAGATATTACGGAGCGAAAAGAAGCGGAAAACACTATTAAACTGCAAACTGCCGCCTTTGAATCATTTGCAAACGCCATCATTATTACCAATATTGACGGCTATATTCAATGGGCAAATTCAGCTTTTACGCATCTTACAGGATACACTTTTGACGAATTTATTGGCAAGAGACCGGATGAACTGATAAAATCGGGGATGCAGGATGCTGATTTTTATAAAACATTTTGGAGTACAATACTCGAAAAAAAGGTTTGGAAGGGCGAATTGATAAACCGAAGGAAAGACGGCACTGTTTATTATGAAGAGGAAACCATTAGTCCTGTTTTAGATTCGGAAGGGAATATTGCCAGTTTTATAGCCATTAAAATTGACATTTCTGAGCGTAAAAAGATAGAAGAAGACCTTAGAGAAAGCCAAGAAAAATACAGAGGCTTGTCGGAAGCCTCTTTCGAAGCCATTTTTTTCTCAGAAAAAGGGGTCTGCATTGAACAAAACCTTGCTGCTGAAAAAATGTTTGGCTATACAACGGAAGAAGCCTTGACCCGTTATGGCACCGATTGGATTGTGCCCGAAGACCGACAAATGGTGATGGACAATATGCTGTCGGGTACCGAAAAACCATATGAAGCCACCGCTTTAAGAAAAGATGGCACTACTTTCCCTTGTGTGTTGCAAGGCAGAATGATACGGTATAAGAACAAGGATGTGCGTGTGACTTCCTTAAACGACATCACCGAACGCAAACAAATAGAGGCTGCCTTGAGTGAAATAGAATGGCGTTTTTCGTTGTTTATGGATTATTTGCCCGCAACCGTATTCATAAAAGACCATGAAGGACGCGTGCTTTATGTGAACAAATACATGAATGAAACGTTTGGTGCCTATAGTTGGGTTGGCAAAACAATGGCAGAGATTTACCCTAATGAATTGGGCGAAAAAATGACAAAAGGAGATTTGAAAGCAATTTCGAATGGCTATAATAAATATGAAGAATCCGTACCCCAACTTGATGGAGTAGTTCATCACTTTGAATTGCAAAAGTTCACCATCAACCGACCAGGGAAGGAACCGCTTTTGGGAGGCATTGGATTAGATATTACCGAAAGAAAACAAGCTGAACAACTAATTTTAAAAGCAAATGAAGTTCTTGAAAATCAAGTAGAAATTAGAACATCTGAATTATTAATTGCCAAAGAACTAGCCGAGAAAAACGAAGACAAGTTTAAACTGTTATTTAATTCAAGCAATGATCCAATGTTTGTTCGTCAATTAGATACCAATAACAATTTTAGTCATCTAATTTATGTAAATGATATTGCTTGTGAAAAGTATGGTTATACAAGGGATGAATTCTTCAACATGTATCCAAGTGAAATAGTAGATTCCGATACTTTTAGTAAAAAAGACATTCCTGCATTGAATGAATTATTAGAAAAAAGAAAAGTAACCTTTGAGTCTAAACATTTAACCAAAGATGGCAAAGAGATGAATGTAGAATTAAGTGGTAGATTTTTTGAATTAGAAGGTGAAAATGTGGTCTTGTATGTAGTACGCGATATTTCAGATCGTAAAAAGGCTGAAAAAGCTGTAATTGAGAGTCAAAGGTTAATGGCTATAGGTGAAATGGCATCATCCATTGCCCATGATTTCAATAACTCACTTCAGGCAATGCGAGGAAATATTGAAGTCCTAAAAGACATTGAAAAGTTGCCAGATAGTTCAGTTGAATATCTTCAAATTATTGATGGAATAATTTCAGATGTGGCGACTCGGGTTAAGTCTCTACAGAGGTTTGGTGATACGAAACAGCGTATTCAAGAATATAAACTTGTAGATCTTAATAATATTATCAAAGATGTTATATCGCAATTAAGACCTATGTGGAAAGATAATGTAGAAAAAGTAGGATTTAATATTGATATTGAAGGTATATATTATGATAACTTAATTATATCATGTAATGAAGGTGAATTGAAAACGGTTTTTTATAACATATTAAAGAATAGCATCGAATCAATGCAGATTGGAGGTAAAATAAAGATTGTAACCACAGTGAAAGAAAATCAAGCCATTGTTTCCATTCAAGACACTGGTATAGGAATGGATGAAGAAACAAAATTGAAAATATTTCAGCCTTTTTATTCTACTAAGGGATTTGAAGCTGGAAGAGGTTTAGGAATGAGTGGGGTTTTCAGTATTATAAATACGCATGGCGGTAACATAAATGTAAAATATTCGGAATTAGGAAAAGGGACAATTATAGAGTTGAGGTTTCCTTATGAAAATCAGAAGGCTTTAATTGTTAAAAAAGAAGCAGCTGAAATTACTACAAAAAGCTCCTTAAAGCTTAATATATTGATAGTGGAAGACGTAACCTCAATTAGAGAAAATTTTGTAAAATTGATTTCATTATTGGGCCACCAATGTGTATCGGTTGAAAGTGGAATGAAAGCTTTGGAATTGATGGAAAGTAGTGTATTTGATATTGTTTTTACAGATATTGGAATGCCCGAAATGAATGGTTGGCAGCTAGCAGATGCAATAAAGGAAAAATTTGATGGAAAAATGACTGTGGTTGTAGTGAGTGGTTGGGAGGTTAGCGAGGAAGAAAAACAAAAATATGGTGTAGCATTTGCCTTGAATAAACCTTTTGCTTTTGCTGATTTGAAAAATATAATTGCTAAATTAAGTACTAAAAATTAAAATAGAGTTGATTTTTGATGACAACCTGTTTAATCATTAGCCATGCAATAATGTAGTTACATAGCGAATAAAAATGAGGAGAAACATATACTCGTTTGTTGAACCCACGTTACTATACTGCTTGTTGGTGTAGCAATCTATTGCCTTGACAAATAAATATACAAGGGTGGTAATTCATTGCTATAGCTTTTGTCGAAATTTAGGCAATTGTAGTTCATAGTAGTGGTTT
>CAIVPY010000136.1 GCA_903907885.1 uncultured Bacteroidota bacterium | reverse complement strand
TATCGCCAGGCAAAGGAAAATCGATTAAAGAAGCAATCTTAACCGCTTATCCATTAACAAACATTAAATAAAAAAATATGTCAAAGCAAATCCATTTACCAAAAGTAAGAATTATTCTAAGAGAAACAAACCCATCTATCCAAAACATGTTGCTTAAATACCTAAGATCTATTGGAGTGCCAATTAATAGGTATACGGTATACCTATATAGGTATACCACAAGTTATGATCCAATGTATCGATTCATTGTTTGGAAGCCTGAAAATGGCGAAATCACTCAAGCTAGTATAATAGAATTTCCAGGTCGAACTCATCAATATATAGTTAACACAGCTGAAGAATTCATTGCGCACTTCGAAATGCCAGCCAAACCAGTATCTGAGATAGTAACTGTTGGAGACTATAATGCAGTGGTTTATAAAGACTATGCACAAATTGGCTGCCAAACAATTTCAAGAGAAACTGTTGAAGGCGTCCTGGAGATTATGAAAAAATTATCTTAACCAAAACTATATATACAAATATATGAAAGGAAAATCAATTAGCTTAGCGATTTTCGCTATCTTAGCATCTATACTTATGCTAGCATCATGCGAATATAAAAGTGTACCTTTCGAGCATGGGAAAAAGATCTATCGATTGCAATCTATAAATGATCGATCGATCATTATTAGATACCTAGATTCGAATTACAGAATAGGCGATACACTTAAGACGTACCCAAATAGGCTTAATATAATTGTAAAATAAAACTAGAAACATGCAACACAATCAATGGATCCAGGTTTGGTTCTATATTGCCTGGTCAATCATAATTCTAAAGGCCATGTATGATAATATGGCATTCAAATCAAAATCATTTTTAAAAATAAAAAAATAAGTTATGAATTACGTAGTAACAGTAAAAAGTAAAAAAGTACTAGAAGCACTGCTAACAGTAGCAAGAGAAAATGGGTATACTGTCTGTAAAAAATATGAGCAAGCATTTGAATCTGGAGATTATCCAAATTTCGCTTTCAACCCTAACCCAACAAGCAGGATTAATATATTTGGAATTAGAGCTCTTAGAGATGAGAAAAAAATCACATTAGAAGAAATGTTTGATAAGTTATCTGATCAAGCATCAAAGAAAATTGAGGTAGTTTTGAATGATCAATACACTGCTCGTGTAACAGACGAGCATGTTGAAGTTGGTTGTCAAAAATTTACACATACGAGTATATTGCTATTAGCGGACGCTATCAAATTAAAACAAAAATAATTAAAAAAATAAGTTATGGAATACGGAGTTATCGTTAAAAATCAAGACATTTTAAATGTAATGTTTCAAATTGCAAAAAAAAGTAATTATCAAGTATGTGAGTTATACGAAGACGAAGGCGTTGAAGAAGGTTGGACAATGTTTATTTTCGACCCTTCTGCGGATCAAGATCATGTAGCTGGTGCAGATGCATCATATTCACCTGATGAAATGGTATCGCTAGACAAGATGATTGAACTAATATCAAAAGACACCCGCTCTGATATTAGTCTTCAACTAACAAAAGAATAT
>CAIVPY010000135.1 GCA_903907885.1 uncultured Bacteroidota bacterium | reverse complement strand
GGCCTAAGTTTTTTCTGTTGATTCCTCAACTCTCCAAATGTTTCTTTTGACAATAAAGCAATTTCAATGGCGCGCATCAGCCTTTGTGGGTTCATAATATCAATCGAATTAAACCTCTCTTCGTCTAATACCTTCAACTTATTTTGTAAGGCTTCAATCCCCTCGGTTTTGTATAATTCAATTATTTCGTTTCTGGTTTCTTGGTCAACGGAAGGCATTTCATGCAAGCCCTCCAAAACAGCATTTACATAGAGTCCGGAGCCGCCAACCATGATCAGAACTTGATGCTCTTTGAATAATTCTTCAATTTTCATCAATGCCTCTCTCTCAAAATCTCCAGCGCTATAGGTTTCAGAAATACTCTTATTGCTTATGAAATGATGTGGAGCTTGTTTCAACTCATTATCACTGGGTTTGGCCGTACCTATTGATATTTCATTATAAAACTGCCTGCTATCAGCCGAAATAATATGGGTTTTAAACTGCTTAGCCAATTGAATAGCCAACGCTGTTTTACCTATGGCTGTTGGTCCGACTATAGAGATGAGATACATTTTGCTTTGGTTCGTTATTCGTTAGTTCGTTAGTTCGTTATTGTGTTATTCAAAACCGCTATGTCACCTTGAGCGGAGTCGAAAGGTGTTAGTTACGTTTGCTAATCATTAATTATTTAATTTGTAAATCGTAATTCTCAATTCCTAATTAACCTTTCGTATAAATTTACCAAAATCGCTTCTTGGCTTTTCCAATTGTATTTTTCTTCTGATGCCTTGATACAATTGGCTTGCATGAGTCGATATTCATCCTCATTGTTTAGTATTTTATGTATAGCATTTGCCATTTCCTCTGCCGATTTCAAATCAATGTTCTCCCCTATTTTGTATGTATCACTTACCTCTATATATATTTTCGATTGACAAAAAACCGAGGGCAAAGCTACGGCCATGTATTCAAAAAACTTACGTTCATGTGATACCAACATTTCTTCTGGTTGATTTTTCAAACAAATACCCAATTTGCATTGCATGCTTATTCGATATGCCGAATCCATACTAAGCTTACCATAAAAATGTATTTGGTCTTTCACTTCCTTCCAATAGGTATTATCTTCAAAATCATGCCTAACATTGGCTCCAAAATAGCCCACAGCATGCACAAACACAATAAAACCCTTTTGTTTTAATAGATAAACCGCTTCAATCAAAACATTAAAATCATAATACATATCCCTTATCATACCTACATAGAAGATATGATTATCAGGAAGGATTAACCTATCTTCAACCCTATACTTAAGCATCTCATCTACATCAGCAAAATTTTGAATAATTGTATACTGCATTGGTTTGACATGAAATATCGGTAAGAATTGTTCATTGGCAACTACGGGAATATAGTGCACTAAGCGGCTTGAAAACTTGAGAAGTGCATCATACATTCCTGCTGCTTTGGCTTTCAAATTGGGCTTTAGCCAAGGTTTTAATAGGATATCTTGTTTGGTATTTTCATGGATATCATAAATAACATTCTTTCCAAGCATGCCCAAAAGCAATGCAAATGGCAACATCTCGGCATCGTGGATATGAAATATATCCGCTTCAGTCTTTATGGCTGAAATAAAAACCCTAAAAGTGGTTCCTAAGATACGTTCTAACTTTGTCTTGGCCTTAGGGATTCCTATGATACGAACACCTTGTTTGTGACCAGTAAAATTACCAATGGCAATAAGCGTCACGTCAAAGTATCTGGCCAAACTTACACATTCACGCGAAAACACACGTGTATCATGGATGCTATGCACCGATGAGAAATGACAAACTTTAATATTTTTATTTGGTTCCAAACTTTTTGGCTAAATAAATACTTATTATTGAAATATCCCTTTTGAGTGTTTAGTTTGTAAAAAATAGTGCGAACACGATTTTTAGATTAATAGATGGACAGGATTGAAAATGATGTTAACCAAATAACCCATAAGATAATAGGTTGTGCCAAGGTTTCCATGTAGTAATCTTCCAACAACTTTTTTAAAAATCCTGTTCCTCCAAATAGCCAATATTTAAATGCCTTATCCAAAAAATATAGAACAAAAACTAGAGTTTACGCAGGTAAAAGAACTGGTAAGACAAAAATGCTTGTCATACCATGGAGCATCTTACCTTGATAAAATACGATTCGTTAATCGCTTTGATTTGTTGGAGAAAATACTTCTACAGGTGAATGAATTTAAAGCCATTCTGCAAGCAGATCAACCCTTTCCTTCTGACAATTACCATCATGTTTTGCCTTTTTTAAACAAAGCCAATCTCGAAGGTGCATTCTTAAATGAAGAGGAATTCTTTCAATTGAAGCAAACCCTTACTACCTTTTTAAGCATCGCCAAATACTTCAGAGACAGAACGGGCATTTACCCTAATCTTGAAAGCCTGCTAGAAGGCTTGGTATACAATGATATTAGCATAAAAAAGATTGATAAAATCATTGATCTTGAAGCCAAACTTAGACCCAATGCCTCACCTGAACTAGCCCGCATATCAGCCAAATTAAACGAAAAAGAAAAAGAAGTAAGACGTATAATTAACCGCATTTATGAAAAGGCAAATGATAGCGGATGGCTGGCTGATTCAGGAATAACCATAAGAGATGGACGCTTGGTATTACCTGTTTTAGCAGAATATAAAAAGCAAATTCAAGGCTTTGTACATGATGAATCTAATACGGGTCAAACCATCTATATAGAGCCAACAGAGGTGTTTGAAATGAACAATTTAATCAGGGAGCTTCAGATTGCATATAAACGCGAACGAGAAAAAATCTTGATTGAACTTACCTCACAAATCAGACCTGATGTTGAGAATATTGAAAAGAATGTGCATCGTATGGGATTGTATGATTTCATTAGAGCCAAAGGTCTTTTTGCTCTAGAGGTAGATGGAAATATGCCCATGCTTTCAAAACATCCTGTAGTTAAATTGTATCATGCCTTCCACCCTATTTTAAAATATAACCACGACAAAGCTGGTCTTAAAACCATACCGCTAAACATTGAACTGAGCCAAGAAAAACATATCATGGTCATCTCTGGTCCAAATGCTGGTGGTAAATCAGTAAGCTTAAAAACAGTGGGATTATTACAATATATGTTGCAATGTGGTTTTTTGGTTAGCTGCATGGGCCATAGTGAAATGGGCGTGTTTAAAGAACTAATGGTGGATATAGGCGATGAACAAAGTATTGAAAACGATTTAAGTACCTATAGCTCTCATTTGCTGCACATGAAGTATTTTACAGATTTTGCAAATGGACAAACTTTGTTTTTGGTGGATGAATTTGGCACAGGTACCGACCCTCAATTTGGAGGACCTTTAGCAGAAGCTATCCTTAACCAATTGAAACAAAAACATGCATTTGGAATTGTTACCACTCACTATAGTAATCTTAAAAATTACGCTTCAAACAACAAGGGTTTGGAAAATGCTTGTATGCTTTTTGACCATGATAATTTGCAACCTCTCTATATACTTGAGCAAGGTAAACCAGGAAGTAGCTATGCATTTGAGTTAGCTACCAAATCAGGCTTGAACCCACATATTTTAAATTATGCCAAAAGCCGAGTGGGTGATAAGCAAAAACGTGTTGATGAAATTTTAATTGAACTTGAAAAAGAGAAAAAACACGCATTAGATATTAAACAACGCTTTACCGAAAAAGAAGAAAAAACCAATAAGATACTAGCCGAATACGAGAAGCTTAAAACTGAATTGGAAACCAATC
>CAIVPY010000134.1 GCA_903907885.1 uncultured Bacteroidota bacterium | reverse complement strand
TTTTTTTGTTTTTGATAAAATGTTCCCAAATAAATAGCGAACCTGAAAGCATAAAAGGAAAGTTTATCATAAATATTATTTGTAAACTCATCAATACTGAATGATTCATATTGAAATTGTGCTGATAAATAAATGGAGAGAAACCTAAACTAATTAATAAAAGTAGAACTCCTCCAACTAGTTCCCATTTCCAAGCTATCAGTAAAAATACCAATAAAATATAAGATGGAATAAGATGCATTAAGAATCCTCCTATTTGTTGCCAAATACTAAGTTCGGGAGAAAAAGAATCGAGCGCAAACATACTTACGAAAAGAATGGCAAGTATGCATATTACCCTTGGTGTCCAGTGTATAAGTTTCGTTTTCATTTTGTTTTCAATTATTCGCTTATTCTTTAATTAACCTCATTTTTTTATTCCAATCTGGGCAAGAAACAATAACTGTATATATACCCTTTGTTAACGAAGTGATGTCAACTGATTTGTTATCACTTAATAATTTGTTTTGATACACACATTCGCCAATCAAATTATACATATCTACTTGTACCTCTTGATTTGAAGTGTATTCAATAGAAATTTTTTCGGTAGCAGGATTAGGATATAATTTTATTTTATCATACAAATTAAGTTCGTTAATTCCATTAAATGCTAAATCCCTCACGCACCTCACACTAAACCCATATTTTTTACTTCCTGGATTGTGATCAACACCACCAAACTGATTCCAAAAATATAAGCTCATTGCCCAATTAGCGTCTCTTTCAGTAGCAGTCCACCACAATCCATTGTCACGAAAGAATTGGTAACTAGCATTAAAACTACGACATCCACCGGGCAATCCAGTAAATCTGCTACTGTTTGTAGCATCTACATTTGGTGATGTCCAATGAGTTGTTCCTACTTCTTTCATTTTACCCCCAGCTATAGAATCTCCACCAAGAAAATTTTCTGCTGCTATCCATTCAGTTTCAGTGGATACATGCCATCCTGTTGGACTAATTTTATTAGTATTATTTACTGCATACCAATTATACAAAGCTCCATAGATAAAGTTGTTGGTTGAAGAATCGTTGTTATAGTAACACCTAGCTCCAGTTGTATTGTTAGTCCACAACAAACTGTCTTTTATGATAGGAATAAGAGTCCCATTGTTGTAACGTGTAACTTTTAGGTTTTGTTTCATCCACACTTGCTTGCCAATTACTACCGTGTCATATACGTTACCATCAATGTCTGTAACTGTTTGTGCTTTATTTTGTGTGGCTAACATTAATAGTAGTACCACAATTGAAATTAAGTTTTTCATGATGATTTATATTAATTACTTTTTGCCATTATAACCAATGGATATGCCTAACCTCCAACCATCTGCATTTGGCACACAACCCCATATATTTATAGGAATATTTAATTTTCCACTTTTAAAAGTTCGTCCAAATGCTAAAATTAAAGCTGAGTTAAACTTTGCATCTCCTCTACTATCTAATTTATCATTAATTTTTTTTGTTATTCCAAATGTAGGACCTATACCCACTTCCCATCCACCTTTGTTGTTTCTAAATCCATTTAAAAAAGTAAAACTGGGTATAAACATTTGGTGGTCTACACCTGTAACCATTGGTATAAACTCAACCAAAGCCTGAAAGTTGCCTTCATTTAAATATTGTTTTTCAAACTGATACCCAAACTGAAAGGAACTTGGATAAGCACCATAACCGCCTTTATCTACACTAGCACTCAATACATCTGCTTCATTGCCAAACATAAAAGCATAACCAAATCTAGGACCACTTAAATTAACTTTGTTTTTAGTTGGATTATTTATAGCACTTTCATAATCGTTACGTTTGGTTAATTTGCTCCAAAGATCTTCGTTCACTGGTTTGCCAAACATTTTTTTAATGCTACAGCCAATTATTTGTTGAAGTTCGGTAGGCACATCAATATACTCTTCTATACTTGTTTTTATTACGGTAGCATTAGCAATATCAATTAGTCTAAAAGTTGCGATAATGGTTTGCCCATACAACTCAACACTACCTGATAACATATAATTGGTTTTAATTGTATTACCAATTTCAAGTAAACACATTTTACCATAACAGTTTGTTATATTCAATTTGTTTTTATCTATTAAATACATCACATCATAACGGTCGGTAACATCAAATGTATCTAGTTTGTCAATTTCAATTCGAGTTAAATTACCAAGTTGAGAAGGATCCATTGGTAAGCCTTTGCTATCTATGTTTAGAACAGTTAAAGTAGGCTTAATTTTTTGTGCAAATGAGTAGCTTATTAATCCAATAAATAAGGCTACTAAACAGATTGATTTTTTCATGGCATGTATGTTTTAAATTTGTATTTCAAAGGTCTATTTAAGTATGAAAATTTTCTAATGACCGTATTCTAATTTTGGAATTTATAATTGCAAAACCTGCAATCAAATTATGATATAATACAGAAAACCAATAAAATTTGCATCATGTGCAATTCACTTATTTTATTTGCATATTTTGCAACAGGTAATATTTTATAACTACAATGGAAGCACAATCAAAAGCCATACAATTGGCATTTATTGATAAAATAAAATCAGGACTATTAAACGGAAAAGGAATAGCAGACGAACTAGCCGATATTCTTGGGCTTAGCACGGATAGTGCATACAGAAGAATGAGGGGCGAAATACCTTTAAACATTGATGAAATAGATAAAATGGTCAAACATTTTAAGGTTTCATTTGATATGGCATTACAAGGTCCCGTTGATAGTCTAGTAAGTTTTTCTTACCTTAAAATTGGGGGTGATAAAAACAATTTTCATTTATGGCTTCAAACATTACTTGGACATGTAAAAAACATATCAAAAGTTCCAAACAGCCATATCATATATGCAGCAGATGATGTACCTATTTGGCATCATTTTGCAAATGAAGAATTTGCTAGTTTTAAATTATTCTATTGGTTAAAAAGTATTGTTAGTCATGAGGAATTTGCACACAAGAAATTTGATGCTAATTTAATTGATGATACTTTGCTTGAAGCTGCTAAACAAATGTTACATTACTATAATCAAGTGCCATCGGTTGAAATTTGGAGTGAAGACACTCTAAATAGTACCTTAAAGCAAATTGAATATTTTTGGGAAAACGATTTTTTTGAAGATAAATCACAAGCTCTTCGCATGTGCGATCATATTGAATTGGTTATAACAAATTTAAAAAAACAAGCCCAACTTAGTAGCAAAAATATGGATAGCAATCAAAATTTCACTTTATTTAAAAGCGAGGTTATGATAGGCAACAATAGTATAGTTGTACAAATTGCAGACACTAAAATGGCATTTGTAAGTAATAACACTTTTAATATGATTAGCACTAGCAATCCATCATTTGTAGCAGAAAACGAATCGTGGATAAAGAATTTAATGCAAAAATCAATTCAAATAAGCGGGCAAAGTGAGAAACAAAGAAATCAGTTTTTTAAAATTTTGTTTGATAAAATTGAGAACTTGAAGGCATTAATTAGATAATTTTATAAATCATATTATCTTAAACAGTTATAAGTCATACTGCAAAGTATTGTATGTCAATGTTCTTTATGGATAGTTTGTCAAGCAAATTAGTGTTTTATAAACAAGACTAAATTGCTACTTTCGCCTCTGTATTGCTGTATTTAATTTATATACTATTCTATCTATTTTATGCCTACCTAATATTCACAGGGGGATATATGCTTATTTGTTCAATAGCCTCCTGTTTCCCTCAAAAACGAATTAACTATACCTCTTCTAATTTTTATAGAAAGTTTGCAATCATTGTTCCAGCATACAAAAACGACAAGGTAATTAAAGAAAGTTTAATTGATAACTTTAAGATTGATTACCCTAAGGATTTTTATAAAATTATAATAGTTGGTGACCATCTTCAACCAGAAACAATTGAAGAATTAAAACAAACACAAGCAGAAGTATTAGACATGCACTTTGAACATAGTGCTAAACTTAGGTGTGTGAAAATGGCTTATGATATTGTGAAAGATGGTGAGTATGACTATATAGTTGTTCTTGATATTGATAATGTTATGGAAACATCCTATTTGCATAAATTAAACCAAAAACTTACTGGCAATGTAGTAATTGTTCAAACCCACCGTACAGCTAAAAACTTAGATACATCAGTGTCTATTTTGGATGCTATTAGTGAAGAAATTAACAATGCGATTTTTAGAAAGGGAATGCAAAACTTGGGATTACATTCTGCTCTTATTGGTTCAGGAATTGTGTTTAGAAGAGACTATTTTTTAAATAAATTGATGGGATTTAAATCGGTTGGCGGTTTTGACAAGGAAATTGAAGTAGAAATAGGTAAAGAGAATTTGTTTGCTTATTACTTCGATGATATAATGCTGTATGACGAAAAAACAAGATTATTTTCTGAGTTCCAATCGCAACGAAGACGTTGGGTTTCAGCACAACTGTTTTACCTAAGAAAAAATTTATTGCAATCTCTTTGGGCATTAGTAAGTAAAGGAAATATTCACTATTTTAATAAAATTCTTCAATTTATGTTGCTACCTAGAGTACTCATGTTAGGTATTACAACAATATTGTTTGTATTTAATTTTTTCTTTTTTCATCACCTGTTCAAACTTGCAAGCATTAGTTTCGGAATTACAATTGCCGCATTGGTTATAGCTGTTCCGTTTAAATTTTACAAACTAAAATATTTCAAAGCGCTTATACATGTTCCTTTCTTGTTTTTAACAGTATTGAAAAGTTTAACAAAACTTAAAGGGGCTAATCGAAATTTCATACCCACTCCTCATCATACAAAAGGAGAAGATATTAAATAAACTCATAAAAATTTTTGCCTTATTAATAGATTGTTAAATATATAAATTGTATTTAAAAACTTCCATAGAATATCTTAAAGGTGTAGGACCAGCAAAAGCTGAAATACTGCAAAAAGAATTGCAGATTTTTACTTTTAATGATTTGTTATATCATTTTCCATTTAGACATGTTGACAGAAGTAAGATTTATAAGATTAGAGATATTGATATAGTCGACTTGCCATATATTCAACTTAAAGGTAAAATTTCCAATCTTCAAACATTAGGAAAAGGAGCGGCAGAAAGACCCACCAGGGACGGAAGCGAAAGCAAGACTGCGACGAAGACACATAGACAAACAGGAAACAATAAAACAGGTGGCCTAGTGGCCTATGGCAGACTAG
>CAIVPY010000133.1 GCA_903907885.1 uncultured Bacteroidota bacterium | reverse complement strand
TTCATTGCATCGAGAGAATGGCTTAGAGCCAAAGAATCCACGATAGGCAGATAGCGGAGAGGGGTGAGCACTTTTAATTACGAAGTGCTTTGTTGTATTAATCAAGCCTATTTTGCTTTGTGCATTAGCTCCCCATAGAATAAATACAATATTTTCTTTTTTATTATTTAGTTCTCTAATTATTCTATCAGTGAAATTTTGCCATCCAATTTTATTGTGTGAATTTGCTTCATTTAACCTAACGGTTAATGATGTATTAAGTAACAAAACCCCTTCCTCTGCCCATTTCGATAGGTTTCCTGAGTTTGGAATATCTATGCCAATGTCTGATTTCAACTCTTTGAAAATATTAGATAGTGAAGGTGGAAATGGAATTCCATCATTTACAGAAAAACACAAACCATTTGCTTGATTTATTCCGTGATAAGGATCTTGGCCTAATATCACAACTTTTACATTTTCAAATGGTGTAATATTTAATGCTGCAAATATCTGATTTTCGGGTGGTAGTATTTGACAACCTTTTACTTTGTCAGTCATTAGTTTTTGCTTCAATGATTGAAAATATTCTTTACTAAACTCTTCTAATAAAATTTTTCCCCACGACTCTTCAAGAACTATATTTGTCATAATACAAAGTTGATTTATTGTATTAATAACCTAACTCACAATATATCAACAATAAGTAAATTGATGCTTAACAATTTGATAAACTTTACTTAATATTGGTGTTAATCTGTAGTGCGAACCTTACAAAAAAATATAATGGATAACAGCACCTTTAAAATCCTTGTTGTGGATGATGAGATTGATATTTTAGAGTTTGTTCAATACAACCTAAAGAAAGAGGGATATGATGTATATCTTGCTCACAATGGACAAGAGGCTATAGACATAGGACGAAAAATAAAACCTGATTTGATTCTTTTGGATGTAATGATGCCAGTAATGGATGGCATTGAAGCATGTAAACAAATGAAATCAGATCCTGATTTTGCAAATACATTTATTGTATTTTTAACTGCAAGAAGTGAAGAGTATAGCGAGATAGCTGGATTTCAGGCAGGTGCTGATGATTATATTTCAAAACCAATTAAACCACGTGTTCTAATAACTAGGCTCAATGCAATTCTGAGAAGAAAGGAAAAAATTCAACCTGAAACTAAGCTAACTGTAGGAGAAATAGTAATTGATAGAGAAACATTCTTAGTGTTTCGTAATGGCATGAAAATTCAATTTGCTCGCAAAGAGTTCGAATTACTTTTTCTTTTAGCAAGTAAACCCGGCAAGGTTTTTACTCGTGATTATATTTTAGAAAAAGTATGGGGAGATGAAGTGTTGGTGATTGATAGAACGATTGATGTTCATATACGTAAAATACGTGAAAAATTAGGAGATCAACATATTGGTACTGTGAAAGGAGTTGGCTATAAATTTGAGGTATGATAAGAAACCCAAAGCCTATTTATATTGCTTTTGTTGTAGCATCTATAATTTCGTTAGTTGTTAGTGTTACTCATTTGTTTCTATCTGATTTTAATTGGGTAAATACCATTATAATTTTTTTGTTATCGGGTGGACTCACTTTTATACTTTTTTTTTATGCGTTAGAATTTTTTATTTATCGAAAAATAAAACTCATTTATAAAACCATACATAGTTTGAAAACTCAAAAATACGATGCAGTATTTCAGAACTACGACTGGACCAACGATCCCATTTCAGCAATGAACAAAGAAGTGATTGTTTGGGCAAGGGATAAAAAAGAAGAGATTGACCAATTAAAAAGATTGGCCAAATTTAGGAAAGAATTTTTAGGTAATGTTTCTCATGAACTTAAAACGCCCATATTTAATATACAAGGATATATACACACTTTAATTGATGGTGCCATTGACGACCCTGAAGTTAATAAAATATTTTTAGCTAAAGCCGCTCGTAGCACAGATAGATTAAGTGATTTGGTGGTTGACTTGTTAGAAATATCTCAGCTTGAAAGTGGAGAATTAATCATGGAACCTGAGCATTTTGATATTACTGCCATGGTAAAAGATGTATATGAGCAATTAGAAGTTAAAGCTAAAGACCGCGAAATTAATTTGCTTATTAAAGATGGTTGTAATACACCTTTTTATGTGTATGCAGATAGATACAGAATACGCCAAGTATTGGTGAACTTAGTTCTTAATTCAATTAAATATGGCAATCAATTTGGAACCACAATTGCTTCTTTCTATGACATGGATGAAAATATTTTGATAGAAATTGCTGATAATGGAAATGGCATTCCACAGGAAGACCTCCCTCGTATTTTTGAAAGGTTTTATAGGGTAGATAAAAGTCGTGCTCGAGATGCAGGACTAGGAGGTACAGGCTTAGGATTAGCCATAGTTAAACACATTATTGAAGCACACAAACAAACTGTGAATGTAAGAAGTACTGAAGGTAAAGGAACTACTTTTGGATTTACACTTCAGAAAGCAAATATGTAAAGTACTCATTATATATTGTCTTAACCCAAACATAGGTTATTAATATTTTTATGAGTCCAAATTGCAAATTTCGTATGCCCCAATTTTGTCAAAATGAAGAATAGTTGCTTGTCCATCATCTGCTCTTTCAAACATAGGTATAAACTTAGCTCCAAAAACAATTTCGTTAGCGGAGTATGAATATCGGTGATGAACAGTTTGAGAATAGGTGTCATCAAAACCCTTGAATGCAAAAATTAGTTCAGCCTCAATATCTAACATATCTTGAAGTGATAAACCATAGAGTGGGCTGTTTTCGTCAATTGGATGCACAATTGTCCAACTTAAAGACAAGGCAGACACTTTATCGTATTCCAATCTAAGTGCTAAAAATCTTCTAATAGAAGTTTCCTTTTCAATAAAGCTTAACATCATTCTAGCCTTACATTCTATCAATTGGTTGTCTCTAGCATTGGCAATCCTTAGCATAACAGCAGTTTCGCCATGAAAAGGAGCTATAATGACTTTATCACTATGAACTAATTTGGCATTAGGCCTCGAAAATTTCCCATACAACAAGCCAGTAGCCAAAGCAAAGGTCATTAGTCCAATTAGAGACTCTATAGCTGCAACTGAACTAGCCATATATCCTATAGGATTAATACGACCAAATCCAACGGTAGTAAAAGTTTGGGTACTAAAGAAAAAGGCCTCGAAAAATTTATCAAGCTCGTTTTCGCCAATCACACCACCTAAATGTTCAATTCCTATATAATAATAGATACTTGCAAAAATGATATTTACAGTAAGATAAAATGCCAATATGACTAGATTGAAACGTGTCCACGACATCAAGATTAAGTCGTGAAAAGGATTGAATCTGTTATTGAAAGTTAATCCTTTACGAATAATATTAAAACTTCCATCATGGTTTACAAGGCGGTTTCCTTGCGTTTGAGCTTGAGAACCGAAACCCGTATTTCTCTGTTCATTTTGTCTATTAAAAATAACTCTGCTTTTCATGACTAATTATAAAATTATATGTTTTGATTTTATATCAGAACCCCAAAATATACTTGCACCTTTGTCAAATTTATCAGGGAAATCGGTAGTGTTAAAACTAATCTG
>CAIVPY010000132.1 GCA_903907885.1 uncultured Bacteroidota bacterium | reverse complement strand
ATATACCAAAAGTTGAATTCTGAAAAATCTATAAACTCTTTGAAATTTGATAACATTCAAACTTTTCTAAAGTGTTTAAATTTTTATTCATTTCTCTGTAAATCAGAATAAAATAACAAATGATTGCTTTAGCAACACTCGTATTTTTTTCTTTCGTCTAAATCACATATTTTGCAAGCCATAATGAAATGCTTATTCGTTCAATATGAGATGTATAAGCGGAAAATTTGTAATAGCCCGCTTTGCGCTAGTAGTAAAGTATAAGATTTGGATAATACCAAATATGCTCCCTCAGAAAGGAGATAAGGCTCATTAATATTTTTAAAAGATGCAAATTACAGTAAGAGACTTAAGCCTGCTTCTAAATGGAGAAGTTGTTGGAAATCCAGATGCTATACTTAGCACTGTAACAAAAATTGAAGAAGGCAAGCCCGAAGCACTTTCCTTTCTTGCCAACCCTAAATACGAAAGTTATATTTATACCACAGGCTCTACAGCTGTTTTGGTAAACAGAACATTTGAACCATCGCAATCACTTTCCACTACATTGATAAAAGTGGATGATGCCTATTCCGCATTTACTTTTTTATTAGAGCAATTTGCATCCATTTCTACACATAAAACAGGCATTGAAACGGGTTCATATGTTTCAGAAAAAAGTAACGTGGGAAGTAATGTGTTTGTGGCAGCTACAGCCTATATTTCGGCAGGGGCAAGTGTAGGAAACAATAGCAAAATATATCCTCAGGTGTATATTGGTGATAATGCCAAGGTAGGTAATAACTGTATCATTTTTGCAGGAGTAAAAATATATAACGATTGTGTAATAGGAGATAATTGCATCATTCATGCAGGTACAGTAATTGGCAGTGATGGTTTTGGATTTGCTCCACAAGCCGATAAGTCATACAAAAAAATACCACAAATAGGAAATGTTATTATCGAAAATGATGTAGAGATAGGCTCTAATTGCAGTATTGATAGGGCTACCATGGGAAGCACCATCATTCGCAAAGGTGTAAAGTTGGATAATTTAGTTCAAGTAGCTCATAATGTTGAAATAGGAGAACATACTGTTATAGCATCTCAGTCGGGTATTGCCGGCAGTTCAAAAATAGGTAAATACTGTGTTTTAGCAGGTCAGGTGGGTGTTGTTGGACATATTACCATTGCCGATGGTACAGTTATTGGTGGACAAAGCGGGGTAAATTCAAATATAAAAAAACCTAATTTGAAATGGTTTGGCTCGCCTGCGTTTGAATATGGCGATTCATTAAAATCATCTATTATTTTTCGCAAATTGCCAGATATGATGAAGCGATTACGAGAATTAGAAAAACAAATAGTAGAAATAAATATTAAGAAATAAATATTAAGAATTACGAATTTAAATTTTGTGATTTTTAAATTAATAAAAATAGAATGAAGCAAACAACGATAAAGAAAATAGTAGAAGTAAGCGGTGTAGGATTACACACAGGTCAACAAGTAACCATGATATTTAATCCTGCTTCAGATAACCATGGAATAAAATTTCAAAGAATAGATTTGCCTGGTCAACCTATAATTGATGCTGACGTTGACAATGTAACAGACCTTTCAAGGGGAACAACTTTGGAGCAAAACGGTGGAAAAGTTGCCACTGTAGAGCACACCATGGCAGCTTTAGCTGCTTTGGAAATAGATAATTGTTTAATACATATCAATGCCGATGAAACCCCTATTATGGATGGCAGCTCAATCTTTTTTTATAATGCATTGAAAGATGCTGGCATAAAAGAATTGACTTCTGAACGTGAATATTTTTCAATTCCTCAAAACATATATTATACCGAAGACGAACGTCAAGTTGAAATGATAGCTATGCCTTTAGACGATTATCGTTTGACTGTGATGGTTGATTACAATTCACCTGTACTTGGTAGCCAACATGCCTCTATCACAAGCTTAAAAGAGTTTGAATCTGAGATTGCTTCGTGTCGTACATTTTGTTTTTTGCATGAGTTGGAAATGCTATACAACAACAACCTTATAAGAGGTGGAGATTTAAACAATGCGATAGTTATTGTTGATAGGGTGATAAAAGATGAAGAACTTGATCATTTGGCTAAAATGTTTAATAAGCCAAAAGTAGAAGTGAAAAAAGAAGGTATCTTAAATAATGTAGAACTTCATTTTCATAATGAGCCAGCACGTCACAAACTGCTTGATCTGATTGGCGATTTAGCATTAATAGGTACTCCAATAAAAGCTCAAATTATGGCTGCAAGGCCGGGTCATGCTGCTAATATTGCTTTCGGAAAAAAGATAAAAGCACTCATCAAAAAAACACGAAGCCTTGTAAATGTGCCCAAATATGACCCCAACAAAACACCTTTATATAATATACAAGATGTTGCCAGAATGTTGCCTCACCGCAGCCCATTTTTGTTGGTTGACAAAGTGCTAGAAATGGGTAAAAACCATTTAATTGCTGTGAAAAATGTTACTTTTAATGAGCCTTTTTTTCCTGGACATTTTCCAGATAATCCAATTATGCCTGGTGTTTTGATTATTGAAGCTATGGCGCAAGCGGGTGGGGTATTAATATTAAGTCAGGTTGAAGATCCCGAAAATTATAATACCTATTTCATGAAGATAGACAATGCCAAGTTTAAAGAGAAAGTTGTTCCTGGTGATACACTCGTATTTAGACTTGACCTGACTGCTCCTATTAGACGTGGTGTTTGTATAATGAAAGGCTCTGCATTTGTTGGCGAAAAGTTAGTGTGTGAAGCAGAGTTAATGGCTCAAGTTGCTAAAAAAAGTTAAATTTCTTTAAACAAAAATTAGGGTGAATTTACTTATTATTCATTCAATTAAATCCGAAATATGATTTCAAATTTATCATACATATATCCAAATGCTAAAATAGGAAACAATGTAACTGTTGAGCCATTCACAACTATATACGACAATGTAGAAATAGGTGACGGTACTTGGATTGGGTCAAATGTAACTATATACTCAGGTGCTCGTATTGGGAAAAATTGCAAAATATTTCCTGGTGCAATTATATCTGCCATACCTCAAGATTTAAAATTTGATGGAGAAGATACCCATGTAATCGTGGGAGATAATACAACCATTCGCGAATGTGTTACCATAAATAGAGGCACAAAAGATAAATATAAAACCGAAGTAGGAAACAATTGCCTACTTATGGCTTACGTTCATCTGGCACATGATTGCATTATAGGCAATGGCGTTATTATAGCCAATGGCGTTCAATTGGCTGGTCATGTTTCCATTGATAATTATGCCCGAATTGGTGGATTATCTGCCATACATCAATTTGTGAAAATTGGCAAAAATGTGATGATAGAAGGTGGTAGTATGGTTACCAAAGATGTGCCTCATTTTGTGAAAGCTGGCCGATACCCACTCAGCTATGAAGGGCTAAATTCAATAGGATTGCATAGGGCTGGCTATTCAAGCGAAGCTATTACCGAAATTCAAGATATTTATCGCATCGTTTTTATTCATAACAAAAACGTAAGTAAAGGAGTGAGTATTGTGGAAGAAACCATGCCACAATCGGAAGTGAGAGATGATATTATTCGTTTCATTCGTTCGTCAGAACGAGGTATTATGAAGGGTTATAGCAAAAATAAATAGCAATTGAATTGAAAATAACCCTTGCAGATATTGGTAAAAAATTCAACCGAGATTGGATTTTTCGCCATGTCGATTTTGAATTTGAAAGTCATAAAACCTACGCTCTTACAGGTAATAATGGAAGTGGCAAATCAACACTTTTGCAAGTAATATATGCCTTCCAAACATCGAGCGAGGGTAGTATCACCTATCAGTTAGATAACAAGCCGTTAGAAGAAGAAAACCTATCAAGCTATGTGGCTTTTGCTGCACCTTACCTAGAACTCATGGAGGAGTTTACTCTATTGGAAATGCTAAAATTTCATTTTAGTTTTAAACCTTGTTTGCCTGGCTTTACATTTAATGAAATTGTCAAAAATTGTGGACTTGATGGTAACCAAAATAAAGCCATTAAATTTTTTTCGAGTGGTATGAAACAAAGGATAAAACTGATATTAGCATTTTATAGCGACACACCTCTTCTATTATTTGATGAGCCTACTACCAATTTTGATGATAATGGCATCAATTGGTATCGTAATTTGTTACTATCCCAACATCATAAACGTACTATTCTTATTTCGAGTAACCAGAGTATTGAATATGACATAGCTGATGGTATTTTACATATTGATAACTACAAGAAACCGAATTTTTAAATATAAAAGTACCTATCAGTTTTTGCGGAAATACATTACAAAGACTACAAACTGCCTTTTAATACATCTATTTTAGCCAAGGCATCGGCTTGTTTTTGACGCTCTTTTTCAACCAATTCAGGTTTGGCATTGGCAACAAATTTCTCATTGCTTAGCTTGGCCTCAACCGATTTTAAGAAACCTTCCAAATAGCTGATTTCACTATTGATTTTTTCTTTTTCTGCTTCAACATCTATCTCAATATTTAACTTCACAAATACTTGGTCGGTGGATACTGGTATAGACGTTGCATGCAACGTCT
>CAIVPY010000131.1 GCA_903907885.1 uncultured Bacteroidota bacterium | reverse complement strand
CTGCTGGCATTACCGCTAACTAACATATATGCGCTAATAGTATCGCATATACAACAAATAGTAAGGAGATAAGCGAAACAATACTAAAACAAAAGAAATGAAAGAAACTCAAAAAAACTCTCAGACACAATAGCCGAGATAAACAACGACATAGAACTCGCCAACTTAAAGATGAACCAACTCCTTGAAAACGACAAGGGAATCTGCTTCATAATAAAAGAAAACAAAACAACAGAGCAGATAGACTTCCGAATGGACAAGACTCTATTCGATATGTACTGGAACATAAGAGAGAAAGCATTCAATAAATTAAAAGAAATAATATGAAAGAATGAACGTAGACTACACAATAAACGATGACATAGTAGCAATAAAAAGCCACAGCCAGAACGCATACAAAGAAGGTCAACTATTCACCTGCAAGGGACTAAAACAATCCCCCTGCAACTGTAAAACACTATTAGTAGACATAGGCATAAAAGCAATACACCACGAAGGGATATGCATAACCTGTAACAAAGTATTCAAAACAAACAACAACTGGTGGTTCAATGCCCACCTATTCCAAAAACTCGACAACCTCGTCCAAATAAACGAAGTACACGAAATACTTAGCCAGACAGCTGAAGTGTAAAACTACCTTATTAAGAATTATTGTAAATAATTTTGCATATATTGATATAATCATTTATCTTTGTGCAAACAAATTTATAAATACAATATTATGCAATCAAATGTAGTAATGAAATCACCAGACCGCAACTTATTTGGAATAACAATAAGGCAAAACACTAAAGAACAGTTCTTATCTGTTTCTGATTTGCAAAAGGCATACGAAACAGCAAGATGGCAACATGGGTGGAGCGACAGAAAAGTAGCCGACATTCTAAATACTGAAATGACAAGAGAAAGGGTGTTTTCCTTACTGCAAGAGAAGAATCTCATAAAAGCCGACCGATTGGGTTTTATGGAAATGGTCAATAAAGAGGGGCTTACAAAAGTACTAAAGGGATTAGGGCTTTATAAGACAACAGGCAGAGGAATAAACAAAACAGTAATGGCAGACCCTTACATTTGGGTATTGCTTGCTATGGAGTTAAATCCTTTACTGTGGGCTAAGACAATTATATTCATAACAGACACCCTAATATTTGACCGCATAGAAGCAGGAACAGAATATATGCCAATGAACACAGCTATAAAGTCATTGATAAATAACCCCGATTACGCTAAATACGCTAAAGCAATCAACGAAAGAGTGTTCGGTAAGCATATAACAGGCGCAAGACAATTAGCATCGTCAGAACAGCTTAAAAAGATAGCAGCCATTGAAAGATTTGTTATTAACGCAATAGAGATGGGATTAATTAAGTCAGATGGTGACCTGTTGAATGTGATTAAGAATTATAAATAAATCAGTATATTTGTAGCCAAGAGATTAACAAGACAGCATGATACATAAAGATAGGACAAAGATAACAGATTAACCAAAAATATAATAAGTATGAAAGATAGCTATAACCGCCCCACTTGCAGTAAGCGGTACGACCATAAAAACGACTCCCCCAACATCAAACAGAATTTGAAAACTGAAATCGGTTTGCGCCTTTGCTTTGCTCCCTTGCTCGTTGTGTGGGGGTTTGGTGTGTTGGTTTGGTCTTATCTGTTACTAAGGGAGCAGTCTGTAATAAATACATAAATATCTTATGTATTGTTTAGGCTTTTAAATAAAAGTTCTTATTCTCTTAGAGAGATAAGGTATAAAATACTATCTTTGTGGCTTAATAATATTTAAAATGATACACTCAGCGACCAATATTAAGACCTTCTCAAATATCTTTACAACAACGATGGCAGAATTAGCCAGACAATTAAACATTTCATCAAAACAATTGAGCAAATATTCAAATAAGACAAAGCTATTTAAAAAAACGTGGGTAATATCATCAGGTGAAGCGATAAAAAGTAGGTCAAAAGGTGGTAAATTTTAAAAAGTTCTTATTCTTTGGGACAAAAGCGGAACATATTTTTTTAAATCATTACTTTTTATTTCATTTGTATGTACAAAAGAGAGCAATAATAGTTAACAAACTACTTTAACACCTCTTAAAAAATAATAATAATATAATATCGTTAAACCTTGTCAAATAGCACGTTTTTAAATAGGTTTAAATCACTTTCTTACTCT
>CAIVPY010000130.1 GCA_903907885.1 uncultured Bacteroidota bacterium | reverse complement strand
TCGCTTGATAGACTTGATTCAGGCAGTTCATTTAAAAGATTATTTTGAAATTTCATAAAGCAAATATAATGTTTTATAGTATAAAATACTATAAATATTTGTAACCAGTGTGTAACCTATTTTTTTTTTATAACTACCTGATAACCAACATTGTAACCTTGTAACCTTATTTCTACATAATAACTATACTTTTAGGTACAATGCGTAATGCATAATTATTTACCGTCAAAATAATACACTATTTATTTACTCTGTAATACATAGGAATAGGTTTTTAAAGGTTACAAAGGTTACAATACTGATTATCAAAGGTTTATAAGGTTACAAATAAGGTTACAAAAAGTTACAAAGGTTACACTGTAGATGTAAATTGCTTCCCTTTAACTACTAATGGGCCTACTCTTTTAATAATAGAGTTTGTAAAATCAACTTTATTCTTTTCGCAAAATTCGCCAATGGCTTCATAAAGTCTTTTTGATGATGGCTGGTAATTTTTTGGTATTGAGTTTTCTGCGTAAAAAGAATCGAGATCATTTTTAAATTGTTCGTTGCTTAACCATTCAGCGTTTTTCCATCCTTCAAAATTTTCATGTATAAAATCAGCGCATGTAGATCCGTAAGTCTGTTCAAATTGTTTCGACCATCCACCGGATGTAAGAAGGTATGCAGGCAGCTTGCGATTATTGCTCAGCCACATTTGGACACCTAACGCAATAGTACTATCAAAGCTACCCCAATCATTATCGGTCCAATCGTTAGGAAAATGTTTACCATGGTAGTAAGTATCAACCCCTCCATTGCGGGTAAAAAAGTCTGTAAATTCAATCGGTCGGATTCGGCGTTTAATACCTCCGTCTTTTACTTCGTAGCTAAAATTCGTGCTTATCAGAAATTTTGGCATATCAGCAGAACCTACCACATACTCGTTTACAAATAACTTTTTCATTATTCCGGTACCGGTGCTTAGTTCTTTAAGAAAACCGAAATCAAAGTTTTTAGGAACATCGCTTACTGCCATTACTTTTTGAAAGTTCCATGATTGCATAAAACGTTCATCGTATTTTACTTGGCTGCCAGGCTTGCTTACTATACTTGTGGTGTGAGCGAGAAGGCTAGAAAAAATGTTTTTACCGGACCCACCGCCATCTTTAGGGTTTGGGCATTCCTCACTAAGTACAACAATATAACCAGCCGTTTCGTCCTTAAACTCATGTGATAAATACCCAATTACGTTTAATAAATAATCGTTTAACCCGACAGCCTTTTGTAAAAAATCAGTATAAAGACCTTCATCTTGTTGTAGGTAGTTCCGTTGTTGTATTGAGGTTGCCCATACAAAAGCATGCTCAGGTATTTGGGTTAATATCGAACCTTCTGCAGTTATTGTAAGCATTCCATTTTGATAAAATTTATAACATTGCGTTTTAGTATCATGCAAAAGGTCTGATGGCGCAAGTATTGTCAACCTAGATATTGTGAATTTTCCATGCCGTTCAATAAATGATTCGTAGGAGTTGCAAATATTTTTATAAACATCTGCATCTTCCTCATGAACGTATGATTTAATTGAATCAAAGAAATAACGAGCATCACGCTTGTAAACCAAGTTTCCTAATATTTGAACCGGCTCATCGCTGAATAAACGAAATCCCAACCCATCTGCAACTGCATAAAGCGCCTCACGGTCAATCAATATACCTTTTTCGCTCTCATCATACCAAAACACCCCGTAAGGATGATCTGTTTGCATTTGCTGGCTTATTGCGACATGAAAGGCCAATGCTTCCGGACTTGCATTTGGTGGCAATGTTTTTGAATTTATAGCCGCCCTCTTTGCTATTTGTTTTTCCCTTTCCGGCTTTATTTTACCATAACCATTTTTAACAAGATAAGCGTATGTCTGCTTTCGATCGCCGTTGTGCAAGATAGTGCTAAGTAGTACAGCTGGCGTATATCCGTGGCTCTCTTCCAGTTCGGTGCTGGCAGTGAAGCAATAAAAAAAACGTTTGCTTAAGTTGAATGACATTGATATTCCGACATTTTTACCAGGGCGGGTGT
>CAIVPY010000129.1 GCA_903907885.1 uncultured Bacteroidota bacterium | reverse complement strand
TTGTATAAATCATTTATATAATAAAGCGTTACTAATCCTTTCAAAGTGGGAATTACCTTGTACTTTTTTATTTATACAGGTCTGTTCTTATTGTTTCTAAAATTCCTATAATTCCCATTCCCACCATTGCCTTGGTTGTTTGAATTACCTGCGTTATTTCTGTTATTATTAGGATTGTTGTTGGGGTTGTTTGGGTTGCGATTTCTGTTGTTTTCGTTTCTGTTTTCACCTCCGGTGTTTCGATTGCTTTGGTTGTTGTTATTGTTTCTGAAATTGCGGTTGTTTTGGTTGTTTCTATTGTTTGGATTGTGCTGTGTTTTGGCTCTTTGTTGCGAAGCATTAAACGAATGTTCATCTCCGTTTTCGCCCATCACAATTTTACCACCCGATATGCCTTTTAGGTGGTTCCAAATTTGGTCGTCCGTAAGCATTTCATCATTCCAAGTGCGGCAACTGCTTTTCATAAAAGAACCAATCTGATTGATGAAAAAGGTTTTCATAGGTCCATCTTCCAATTCAGTAGCTTTTTTTATCATTTGCTCAATGTTTTTTCCATAAAATCTAAAGTTGATTTTACTTTGGTTATATGGAACTATATCGGGCTTAGCAGCACGTGTTTCGGGCGTAGGTTTAGGATAAGGAGATTCAATGTCAAGTTTATAATCACTAATGATAAACAAATGGTCATAAATTTTATGCTTATAATCTGCAATATCTCTTAAGTGTGGGTTTAATTGCCCCATAAGTGTAATCAACTCATTGGCAATGTTGTTTCTTTTATCTACCTCTTCTTGGCCAGTTGCGTGTTCAATCATTTTCTGGATGTTTCTTCCATATTCTGATATAACTAGCTTGTTTCGTCCTGTGTTGTACTCTAAATCTAACATTGGGTGCAATTTATATTTTTTTATGTTTTATATGCTAAAGTATTATCAATGTATTGAAATTTGATTATTTCCCAGCACCATCAATAATGGTTTTGATGGTATAAATAAGTATTCGTATATCAATGGCAAGGCTTCTATTTTCGATGTACAAAATATCGAATTTAAGCCTTTCAACCATTTGTTCTACATTTTCGGCATAGCCGTATTTAACCTGCCCCCAGCTTGTAATGCCGGGTTTTACACGATGTAGGTGTTTGTAATGAGGTGCAATTGTTAATATCTGTTTGATAAAATATTCTCGTTCAGGCCTTGGCCCTACTAAGCTCATTTCGCCAATTAACACATTATAAAATTGTGGTATTTCATCAAGTCGGTATTTTCGCATCCATTTGCCAGTAGGTGTTATTCTTTTGTCGTCTTTTGATGATAAAGCAGGCCCATTATCTTCGGCATTTGTAAGCATGGTCCTATACTTAACTATGGTAAATCCCTTGCCTTTATAACCAATTCTGGTTTGTTTGAAAAACACATTGCCTTTAGATGATGTTTTAACAATTAACGATAATATAATAAAAAGAGGGGATAGCAAAACCAATACAAATAATGAAACGAAAATATCTAACAACCTTTTTAAAACCTTTTGCCATGTAGGCATCACATCATGGTTTATCTCGATAAGCATGGTTCCAATGACATTGTTCATTTTCACCGAACCACTCATCATATCAAACAAATCAGGGATAATTTTAAGATGAACTTTTTCCTCTTCAAGCAGACTAGTTACCGTATTTATTTCTTGATGTTTTGAACTTTCAATACCTATAATCACCTCTTCAATGTTGTATTGTTTTATTAAATCACCTAGTTGGTCGTAGGTTCCAATCATTGGCAATTCATCTTTTAATATATGGTTTTCGGTATTCCCATTTACATACCCTTTTAATATAAAACCTTGAGCTGTTTTGTCGCTATTTAGTTCTTTTACCAAATCTAAGGTTCGTTGGTTGTTTCCAATTACAATTGAATTAAACCCAATTTTTTTACTTCTAATTCTCCGTTTTATATATACAGCAAAACCAATACGTACTGTGGATGTAAGTGTAAAATGTAGGATAAATAGGGTAAGGGTGGTTTTATAATAAGCTTCGTAATTTGGAACTTCATCATCAATTAGAAGTAGGAAAAAAAGTAAAATTACTCCTAGTAATGTTAATGAGAATGTATTAGATATTTCCTTTATACGAGATTTTCTCCATACATCATTATAATAACCTGATAGATAATATAAGCCAACCCAAAATATAGGTACATATATGAGGCCTAAATAAAAGTTATTGTCTAAGTCTAATGGAACAGGGTAGCCAAACTTGTCACTTTCAATCACATATTTTCGGTAAGCATAAAATATTGCCCAAGCCCCTGCCGCAGCTGACGAATCCAGAATAATGTTAATGGCATTATCTTTATTTCTATTGTTACTCAAAATAAATTAATTTTAAATTGTCGAAATTGAAATCAGTAAGACCCTCCGTTTTTTTATTTATCCCAATGCTTATTTTGAATTTGTAATCAGAGGTTAACTTTATAAACTCGTTAGTTAAATCCAAATATATTTTATTCCAATTTTCCTTTTGAGAAACTTGGAGTATTGCATATCCAGTTTCTCCTTCACCTGGCAAATATTTTGTCATCCCTATGGCAAAATCAACATTGCTTTTGTAGTCAATTTCAAAATAAACTT
>CAIVPY010000128.1 GCA_903907885.1 uncultured Bacteroidota bacterium | reverse complement strand
CATTGGTTTTTCATTTTGGCCATGGAAGAAAATGGATACACAAAACACTCCGTATTCAATCAAAAAACCAAATAATTGGGATTTAATTTCAGAATATACCAAGGGAGGAGCAAAACCGGATGCCGCAATTGCTGGAAAAGTATTTGATGAATTAGTCGAAAACATAAAAATTTCTAACTGCGTTTTTTTCGAAGATGTCTGCAATGCGATCTTAACAAGAGTTCCTGCAAAAATAGAGGCCGAAAATTATGGGTTTAATGGTTTTAACCATTCTTATTTCGTTTTGGATACCCTTAATAAATCTGAAAATTACAGAAAACATGAACCTGTAAAAATAATCCTTGATAGTAAGGAAAAGGAGCAGTTTTGGTCGGAGCAATCCATTGAACTTCAGCAATCAGAATGGGTAGTTTATACTTTTAAAAGTTTAGATAATAAAAAACATCCATTAACTATAAGGGCATCGTCTGCCATGGTACCAGCAGTTATAAAAATCTGTATCAATAATAAGAAAGTTGCTGTTACAATAAACAGTAAGGACTTTGCCGAACAGACAATCGGTGATTTTAAATTGAAAAAAGGGGGTAATGAAGTTAAGGTTCTGGTTAAATCAAATAGCCTGAAGCTGGATTGGATCAGATTTAATTAAAATAGAATCCTATTAGTTGATAACAAATATTGAAATGAAAAAAATAAAATTATTGGCACTAGTTTTTTTGGGAATAATAGGTATTACACAAGCCCAATCAACAAATAAAATACTTACAATAAGTAAGCAAATGCTGAAAGATAAAATTGCTGGAGGTTGGGCTGGAAAGATGATTGGCGTTACTTATGGAGCACCTGTTGAATTTCGGGCACAGTACAAAACTTTCGATGATTCAATTAAGTGGACCCCAAATGATATCAAAGGCAGTATGTGGCAGGATGATATTTATGTACAGCTTACATTTATGATGACAATGGATAAATATGGCATTGATGCCCCTGCTAAAAAGTTTCAGGAAATGTTTGCCAAAGCCGGTTATATGCTTTGGCATGCCAATGTACAGGCCCGCAAAAATTACTACGACAGTATTTTTCCACCCGCTTCAGGAAGCCCGGAATTTAATGCTCATGCCGATGATATCGACTTTCAGATTGAAGCCGATTATTTGGGTTTCATGTGCCCCGGCATGCCCAATACCGCTTCCAAAATGGCCGATAAAATCGGGCACATCATGAATTATGGCGATGGCGTATATGGCGGTATTTTTCTTTCTGCACTTTATACCCAGGCCTACTTCGAAAAGGATATGACTGCCATTATCAAAAATGCCCTTAAATCGATTCCGGCCAAAAGTGATTATGCAAAAATTGTTGCCGATGTTATTACACTGCATAAAAATTATCCTAATGATTGGAAAGCCGCATGGACTCAGCTGCAGAATAAATGGGGCTATGACCATCTTTGTGGTGCAGGCGAAACTTTCAATATCGATGCCAAGTTTAACGGCGCTTTTATTGTCATGGGACTTTTATATGGCGCAAGCGACCCAATGTATACGATGGAAGTGACTACCCGTTGCGGACAGGATGCCGACTGCAATCCTTCTAATGCCATGGCTGTTTTAGGTGTCATCAAAGGGTTTAGCAATCTACCTACCGAAATGCAAAAGGGTGTAACTGCAGTAGGGGATTCTGTTTTTAGTAACACCACATATTCATTCAACTCTGCTGTAGAAAGTACGTATAACTATGCCTTAAAATTAATTCTGAAAAATGGTGGAAAAATAACAGGCGATAAAATTTCCTGGCCACTTCAGGTAATAAAGCCTGCAAAATTTGAAAATGCTTTTCCTAAAGTTGTATTTGATAACAAGGTATCCATATTTTCAAAAGAAAATTGGAAGTTTAAAGGCAACTGGAGTGCGTTTAAAGAAAAATCCTGGGATGGCAAAACCGAAAGAGAACAAGCCATGGTTTCAAATACCAAAGGCGATGAGCTTGAATTTTCCTTTGAAGGTACCGGTATTTCACTTGTGGGCAATTGGGTAAAAGATGGTGGTAGAGCGGATATTTATCTGGATGGGAAATTACACAGGCACATTGACACTTATTTTGATTACAGTCAACAGGAACATAGAAATATTACCATTT
>CAIVPY010000127.1 GCA_903907885.1 uncultured Bacteroidota bacterium | reverse complement strand
TAGTCTAATGTTGGTCCACGGCAGACCAAACGGAGTCTATTACAGATTATTTCCCAAAAACATTGGCGCATTGTTTAAGAAGGGTTCGATAAAAGTATCCGGTGATTGGCAATTTGTTGTTCGTTATTCAACATTTGTTATTAGTAACTGATAACTATTTACTAATAACCGCTCACTGTTTACCAATCACCCCTAATTAAAAATCCATTTAATCCTAAGCATCAACCAAGGGATAAACATAAAATGCATAGATTTTATTATGTTATGATAACTAACAACACTTCTACGAAAAGATTGCTTTTCGACCCGCCTTGTCATCCAAAGCGAAGTTGACGGAAGGTGGGCTGGAGTGGTTGTAATAAAAAATTCCTGTAAATTCTTTTTATTTGTAATACTGAATAATACAATTTAAAAACAAACAACATAAACCAAACATCATGAAAAAAACAATTACACTAAGTATTTTAGTCATATTAATATATGCTAAAAACACAATCGCACAAAGTCAAAGTATTTACAAAAAAACTAACAAAATAATGGTTGATAGTTTTGTGACTGAAAGATATGATACTACATTAAATCAATATTATTATTCAGGTTATTACAAATACTTTTATGATAGTACCGGAAAATCAACCAGTAGAATATTCAGAAACTATAACAGAAGCACCAGTACTTTTGAATTAAATACTAAATATGATGACACATATGATCAATTAGGATACAAGACTAATGAAACGTATTATTTATGGAATTCAAGCAAAAATGCATATATAAATAAAACAAAAACCGTTTGGAGTTATGATAACAATAAAAATAATATTCAAACATTATCATATGCTTGGGATACAATTAATAATATTTGGAATTATTACTCAAAGACCACCAATACCTTTAATAGTAATAATATTTTTACTACTCAAATTGATTCTTTATGGGATAAAACAAATAACAACTGGGGAACCAACAAAACGTCAAAATATGAAGATCAAATTGATGTAAATGGAAATACAACATCTAGAACTTTATTCTATTGGGCTACTGGCAATGTTTGGGCGCCCAACACTAAAAACGAATATACCTATAACAACTTAAACTATAAAATTTCAGACCTTGAATCCTCTTATCCATCTGGAAATTGGAGTAAAACTTTTATAACAACCTATGAGTATGATGCAAATGGTAATCAAATAAATTATTTGATTTCAAGTTACTATGGTCTAAACGGAGCTACTGCTAATTATAAAAGTCTAACAAGAACGTATAATCTATCCTATAAATATGCAGATATTTACTGGCCGTTTGAGATATCACCGAAAAATCTTCAAAATAACATTCCAGTTGGTTTGTTATATAAATATTTCTACCAAGGCAAATGGTATAATGACCGCAAACAAACTTATTACTATTCCCCAGTATCCAATTCAAACTCGGGCATACAAGAAAAAGAAATCCCAAGCACTAGCATTTATCCAAACCCAAGCAATGGATTAGTTACCATAAACAGCAACCAAGACATAGCCAATGTTAATGTATTTGACATTACGGGCAAGGCAGTCCATAAGCAAGAAAACACAAACAAAGTAAACCAAACAGAAATAGATTTATCAGCTCTAAATAATGGCATTTATTTTATAGC
>CAIVPY010000126.1 GCA_903907885.1 uncultured Bacteroidota bacterium | reverse complement strand
GTTTTTAAGAAAAAATTTAGAATGACTATAAAACAATTAAAAGGTTACAAACATTTATAAAGATTTTAGTCATTTATATGCTTCAACTAACGCTATGTTAAGATGTAAGATGACTTATCAATAGAAATAATATGGTGTCGACTAATATACATTAATAATTTAGAGGGTATTATTTTTGTAAAACCAAAATCAAACTTAGATTTGTCTCAAAAATTATGATTACATCTGAATTAGTATTAAAGGCTTTGTCAAGTGTTCAAGAGCCAGATTTGCATAAAGACTTGGTTACACTCAATATGATTAAGGATATTGAGATAGAGGGCAATCAGGTAAAATTTCAGGTGGTATTAACCACCCCAGCTTGCCCGCTTAAAGAAAAAATAGAGAAAGATTGTATTGAGGCTATTCATACTTTGGTATCGGCAGATGCCATTGTTACAGTGGAAATGACCGCCAATGTAAATAGCAACCGTCAAGATAAATTGGTTTTACCAGGTGTTAAAAATATGATAGCTGTGGCTAGTGGTAAAGGCGGTGTTGGCAAATCAACTTTGGCAACAAACTTGGCCATGGCTTTATCACTAAAAGGAGCCAAAGTAGGTTTGTTGGATGCTGATATTTATGGCCCATCAATACCTACTATGTTTGGGGTAAACGAAATGCCTATGATGAGGAATGTGGATGGCAAAGAGTTGTTAGTTCCTATCGAAAAGCATGGCATTAAATTGCTTTCCATAGGCTTTTTGGTTGAACCCGGTCAGGCAGTGGTGTGGCGTGGCCCAATGGTTTCATCGGCTTTGCGTCAGTTTGTAAACGATGTGGATTGGGGCGAATTGGATTATTTGATTTTAGACCTCCCTCCCGGAACGGGCGATATACACCTAACCATGATTCAAATTGTGCCTATTACAGGTGTGGTTATGGTTACTACCCCTCAAGAGGTGGCCTTGGCAGATGCCTACAAAGGGGCTGCTATGTTTGGCATGGGTGCCGAAAAAATACCTGTATTAGGTGTGGTTGAAAACATGTCGTATTTTACCCCTGAAGAATTGCCAAACAATAAATATTACCTATTTGGAAAAGACGGAGGAAGGCATATGGCCGAAAGTTTACAAGTTCCTTTTTTAGGTGAAGTACCTATCTATATGTCAATTCGTGAGGGTGGAGATAGCGGTATACCAGCGGTGATGGTTGAAAATTCGGTTGCCCAAAAAACTTATTTTGAACTGGCTCAAAATGTTGCACAACAAGTAGCTATGCAGAACGCAACAAAAAATGCAACCCAAGCGTAGTTATTTACCTATGTTTGAAATTGAAAATGAATACCGAATTAATAGAAAAAATTAACATTGCCCTAAATGGCATGAGACCTTTTTTGCAGGCTGATGGCGGAGATGTAGAGTTTGTGGAAATCACCGAAGATATGGAGGTAAGAGTGCGATTAAAAGGTAGTTGCAGTAGTTGCGATATCAGCCATATAACATTGAAAGCAGGTATTGAAAACGGAATTAAAAATGCAGTTCCACAAATACGAAATGTGGTGGCGATTGACTAATACTGATTTAGCTGTATAGTCAAATTCACTACAATTAATATCGTTTATGGTTGCTGTTGATTTGTTATTATACATTTTCATAAATTCAATCACCCATGCATGAATAAAATTCGATTGTCTGCTATTGTTGTTGATGATGAAATTTTTGCAGTTAGCAATCTTTGCAACTTGCTCACAAATTATTGTCATTTTATTAACGTGATTGGCACAGCTTCAAATGGTACCGAGGCTATTACTAAAATAAATAATTTAAAACCCGATATTGTTTTCTTAGATGTGAATATGCCCAAGCAATCGGGATTTGATATTTTGGAACTACTCAATCAATTACCATTGGTGGTGTTTGTTACAGCCCATGAACAATATGCCCTGAGAGCCATGAAAGTTTGTGCTGTTGATTTTTTATTAAAGCCAATTGATATTAACGAACTCATTCAAACAGAAACAAAATTATTACAACTGCATTCAATAAAATCTAAACTAAGAGAAGATTACCGAATTGTATTAAGAAATTTGACTGGTATGTTAGATAAGCCAGAAAGCGTTAGGAAAATAACTTTAGCCAATACAAATGGATATGACATTATAGAAATTGACAATATCATTTATCTGAGTGGTGATGATAATTACACCACCTTTTATTTTACAAACAGAAAAAGTATTTTAATAGCCAAAACACTTAAAGAATATGAAGAAATGCTTGCCCACTTTGGCTTTATGCGAATTCATAAATCCACATTGCTAAATCTTGCTCATGTAAAAAAGTTAGTGCGTGGAGATACTCTTTCAGCTTTAATGAGTAATGAGGAAATCCTACACATATCAAGACGAAAAATGCCAGAGGTATTAGATTGGGCAAAAACCCAAGCTAAAATATAAAACATACGCATGAAAAAATATTACCTCATAATATTATTACTGCTAGTTTATAAAAGTGTACTATATGCGCAAGATCCTTTGCTAAAACATTACACATCAAACGATGGATTGGCGAGTAGCACAATTTATAGAATAATACAAGATAAAGATGGTTTTATTTGGTTTGCTACCGATGCAGGTGTAACTCGTTTTGATGGTAAAAAATTTGAAAATTATACGCTATCTGATGGTCTATCAGATAATGAAATACTTGCTTTAAAAGAAGATTCTAAAGGCCGTATTTGGTTTATGGGTTTTAACGGAACAGTTTCTTATTGGCTAAATAATAATATATATAATTCAAACACAGACCCATTATTAAAACAAATTACTACAAGTACCTCGTTTATTGATTTTTTTGAAGATAACGAAAAGAGACTTTGGTTTATATCCCAATCAGAAAATACTATTGTTGAAGATAACAAGGTTATAAAGGTAAATCGTGATGATGTTCAATCGGCTTGCATTGTTTTAAATAGCGATAATTGCCAATTAATATTAGCCTGTCAACCTACATATCTCTGTAACTACAAAAGAGGGAGCATCAAAAAACTACATCAAAAATATCATATAAAAAGAGGCAATGGTTATTGTCTTCTTAAAAATGGCAGCCTTTTATTTCCAAATTACGATGGTATTATTTTGCAAAAAGATACCCAACAAAAATTGTTAATTTCTTTTGATGATGAATTAATAAAATCACCTCAATTTGATATTGAATTAGATGCAAACAAATTATTATGGATGACTACTACTAATGGCGTGTATTGTTATGATTACAATAACTTAAAAGCAAAACCAATTGTATATTTAAAAAACAAAATGTCGTGTAATCTATTGTCTGATAAAGAAGGAAATATTTGGATTGGCACACTAGACGATGGCTTATACATGATTCCTGCTTGGGGTTTAAAAATTAGTTTGATTCAAGACAGAAACGACCTTTTAGACAACCAGTGTTTTACAGTTGGCAAAATACCTGATGGAAAGATTCTAGTTGGTTTAAATAAAGGCAGATCTGTTATGATTTCTAGAAGTAAAATAAGTGCTTTTGGTGTACCAGAGTCTAAATTGACAAACGAAAGAGTTCAACATATTGTTTCTAGAAATGATAATGTATGGATTGCATCTGATTGCAGGTTTACCCATTATTATAAAGAGGGAAAACACTATAATAATATTAAGTTTAAAAACTATGATAGCACTTTTCAATTAGTTGATGCCATTAAAGATATTTCTTTAGGAAAAGATAACATATACATAGCAAGAAGTTACTCGATTTTAGAATATCATATTAATGATAAATCTAATAAGATAAGTGTGGAGAGGAATAACAATTCTAGTTATTATGCTCGAATCATATTAAGGTCTTCTACCCGAATTTATAGTGTTTTCAGTAGCCACTCAGATGAGTTGTGGTATGGGTCAAAAGAAGGATTAAAATCAATAAAAAACAATCGTTACATAAACCACAGTGGTGAAAACATTTTACTTTCAAAAAGAATAAATGCTATGACCGAAACTGAAGACTCGATTTTAATCATTGCAACTCATGGATATGGAATATTGTTTTACAAATCGGGTAAAATTCTACAGCAACTAACTGCAGCATCCGGTTTGAGTAACGACATCTGTCGAAGGGTTTATATTCATAAAAATAAAATATACGTTGCCACTCCATCGGGGGTTTCTATCATTCTATATAAAGATGGAAACATTCAAAATATTACTAATTTAAACACAGGAAATTTCCTTCACTTTAATGATGTGTACGATGTATATGCTGATATCAAAGAAGTGTGTATTGCCACAATGAATGGTTTGGTTATTATTAAACAAGATGTTCTTGAAAACATAAAACCCGTTATTCCTATTTTGAAAATAAAATCAATTTCAGTAAACGATAGTATTATTTCTCCATTTGTTTATTCAAATTTGGATTACAATCAAAATTCACTTGCAATTAACTTTATTGGCATCTATTATCAAGTACCCGATGATGTAAATTATAGATACCGATTGAAAGAAGGAAACACTTGGATTGCCACAAAAAGCAATGTGTTAGAGTTCCCATATTTGCCACCAGCTGAATATTACTTTGAAATACAAGCTAGAGTGAAAAGTGGCGATTGGTCTGAGATGAAAAGGTTCTCATTTACCATAAATGCACCATTTTGGCAAAGAAATTGGTTCATTTTATTATTACTTTCTGTCGCTATTGCTCTAATTTATTTAGGTGTGAAATATAGACTAAAAGCAATAAGAAAACAGCATGAAGAAAAGGCGAGAATTGAAAAACAAATATCAGACTTGGAGCAGCAAGCATTACAAACCATGATGAATCCACATTTCATTTTTAATGTAATGAACTCGATTCAATATTTTATTAATAACAACGATAAAAAAGCTGCTAATCAATACCTCTCTGATTTTGCTAAATTGATTAGAATGAATTTGACAATTTCATACAAACGGTATATACCTTTAGATGAAGAAATAGATTATTTGCGTTTATATTTATCTTTTGAAAAACTACGTTTTGGCGATAAACTAACGTATGATATTTTTATAGATCCTTTAATAGATGCTAGTGACACACCTGTTGCAGTGATGATGATACAACCCTTTTTAGAAAATGCCATTTGGCATGGCATACTTCCTTTGAATACCAATGGAAATATAAAATTAGCTATCAATAAAGAATCAGACGAATTGTTAAAGATTATTATAACCGATGATGGGGTGGGCATTAAAGAAGATTTTCTCGAAAAGGAGAATCAACACCCCAAAAATGAAAGCCACGGCTTGAGTATGACTATACAGCGTTTGAAACTATTGGGAAATATGTCAGGTCACGAACTGTATATAAGATTTTCACATTTATATCATAATGAAAAAATGAAAGGAACCAAGGTGGAAATGCTGCTTCCAACTACAAATTTAGGCGATTAATTTACCGCTTCCTCAATTGATGTTACCGCTTCCTCAATCCAAAGAGTAACTATTGTATTTTATTCTAAGTTCGAGCCTAGGACTTTATTTTAATATTATGAAATACTTTACACTTTTATTGACTTTCTTTCTGTTTCAATGGCTAAGCTTACAAGCCCAAAACAATGCTTTACAATTTAACAATGATGTTACACAAGACTATGTGAGTATACCTGATGATGTAGCTCTGCATTTTGGAACAGGCACTTTCACCTTTGAAGCACAAGTCAAAGTACCAACTGGAAACACAAATGATGTAACCATCATGTCTAATAGAACGTCTGGTAATTTTAGTACTGGTTTTTGGATTAGAATTGGTCCAAGTGGAAAGTTATCTTTAGTTATTGGAGGTTATATCTCAACTGAATTTGGACCAGATTTAAGGGACGGGAGCTGTCATCATTTGGCAGTTGTAAGAGATGTATCAAGCAATGTATATATGTATGTTGATGGCGTGCAATCATTTTCGTATTTTTACACTAGTAATATTACCAATGTTCATCCTTTATGGCTTGGGCGAGATGATTATGCTCCAGCAAATACACACTTTAAAGGTGTGATGGACGAAGTGAGAATTTGGAACATTACAAGAACAGCAGCTGAAATTAATTTATATAAAAACAATAGTGTAAGCATTAGTTCAACTGGCCTAGTAGCTTATTACCAGTTTAACCAAGGTTTAGCAGGTGGAGTTAATACTAGTATTAACACTTTGACAGATGTAACAGCTGGCAATATACATACAGGCTCTTTGCAGAATTTTGCTTTGTCTGGCAATGTTTCTAATTGGGTTGCTCAATGCTCATCATGCACCACATCAGCAGGGAACGATACAACTGTTTGTGCCTTAAGTAATATAATTTTAAACGGAACTCCAAGTGGCGGTGTTTGGATGGAAAATGGAAATACTATCTCTTCTTCATATACAGTCCCCTTTGTAACAGGCTCTACTCCCGTAAATCATACACTAACGTATACCGTTTCAGGATGCATAGATACGATGATAATAACTGCTATGCCAAAACCAAATGCAGGAAACGACACTACCATTTGTGCAAACACAACAATCAGCATTCCCATTGTATCATCAGCTGCTATACTTAGTTATTGGACATTTGACGGAGTGAATGTGGGCAATGTAAATACATATACAAGTACCTCTCTTGGTTTACATACTCTAATATACACTTCAGGTGGATGTAAAGATACCCTTAAAATAAATGTATTAGCCAAACCCAATGCAGGTAGTGATACCTCAATTTGTGCCAATTCAACTATTTCCTTAGCGTCATCTCCTGTTACCAATAATTGGACTGATAATGGAGTTAATTTAGGAAGTATAAACTCTTATACGGGTGTGGTTGTTGGTACACATACAATGGTATTTACAAGTGCTGGTTGTAAAGATACCATGATGATATATGTGTTAGCCAAACCGAATGCAGGAAATGATACTACTATATGTATGAACACAAGCATTTCTATTCCTTTCAACAGCAATGCTGCCATTCTTAGTTATTGGACATTTGATGGAGTGAATGTAGGCAATGTAAATACTTATACTGGCTCATCGATAGGCACACATACACTCATATATACCTCAGCTGGATGTAAGGATACGGTTTTGGTAAATGTAGTAGCTAAACCCAATGCAGGTGCTGATACAACTATTTGTAAAAACACTACTATAAACCTAACCTCATTAACATCAGGTAACTGG
>CAIVPY010000125.1 GCA_903907885.1 uncultured Bacteroidota bacterium | reverse complement strand
TGTGTTTTCGAGCTGTGTCGATGGCTATATCATAACCGGCATCTGCATGACGTATAACACCCATGGCAGGGTCATTATGCAACACACGTTTCAATCTACGAGCAGCATCTTCAGTACCATCAGCCAATATAACCATACCTGCATGAATAGAATATCCCATTCCCACACCACCACCATGATGAACAGAAACCCAGCTAGCACCACCAGCCGTATTAATCAGTGCATTTAATATGGGCCAATCTGCAACAGCATCACTGCCATCTTTCATGGCTTCTGTTTCTCGGTTTGGCGAAGCAACTGAACCTGTATCCAAATGATCTCTTCCAATAACAATAGGACCTTTAACTTTACCCGTTCTTACCAATTCATTAAATGCCAATGCAGCCTTTTCTCTATCTCCTTGTCCTATCCAACAAATACGGGCAGGCAAGCCTTGAAAAGCAATACGCTCGCGAGCCATCTCTAACCAACGATGTAAAGAAGTATTTTCAGGAAATAATTCTTTCATCACTTGATCTGTTACATAAATATCATTAGGGTCACCACTTAATGCCACCCAACGAAATGGGCCTTTGCCTTCGCAGAACAATGGTCTAATATAGGCTGGTACAAATCCTGGAAAATCAAAAGCATTCATCACACCTCTTAGGTCTTTTGCCTGACCTCTTAAATTGTTTCCATAATCAAAAGTGATAGCACCTCTTTTTTGAAGTTCCAACATTAATTTCACATGATGAGCCATCGTATCTAATGACAACCTAACATATTTATCAGGATCAGTCTTTCGCATATTATCAGCAACATCTTCGGCAATTGTTTCTGGATAATACCCATTTAATGGGTCATGAGCAGAGGTTTGATCGGTTAATAAATCAGGTATGATGTTTCGTTCAATAAGTCGTTCTAATAACTCAATCACATTACAAACTACTCCTATTGACAACCTTTGCCCTGCGGCTTTGGCTTTCAAAGCCATATCAATGGCTTCATCCACATCACGACTCATAACATCGAGGTAGCGGGTTTCGATACGTTTTTTGATGCGCCATTCAACCATTTCAGCTGCCAAGCAAACACCATCACACATGGTTACAGCTAGAGGCTGAGCACCACCCATTCCTCCAAGACCAGCAGTAACGGTTAATGTCCCTTTCAAGCTACCACCAAAATGCTGACGAGCCGCTTCGGCAAAGGTTTCATAGGTACCTTGCACAATACCTTGTGATCCAATATAAATCCAGCTTCCTGCTGTCATTTGACCATACATCATCAATCCTTTTTTGTCCAACTCATGAAAAGTTTCCCAATTGGCCCATTTAGGCACCAACATACTGTTTGAAATAATCACACGTGGAGCGTCTTTATGGGTAGGAAGAATACCAACTGGCTTACCACTTTGAATGAGCAAAGTTTCATCATCTTCTAAATCTTTCAAAGCCTTTACGATCAAATCAAAACTCTCCCAATTACGAGCAGCTTTGCCAATGCCTCCATAAACAATAAGGTCTTCGGGCCTTTCTGCTACATCTGGGTCAAGGTTATTATACAACATTCGCAAGGCAGCTTCTTGTATCCAACCTTTGCAGGATAGTGTATTTCCAGTGGCAGCATGTAAATCAGGTCTTTTCATAAAAATATTTTATTATGTTAATTTTAATTGTACTTAATTTGAGGCAACAATTTTACAACATCAAACGTAATTCTCCATATATAGTTTTTTTGATTTTGCTGAGTTTCTTATTTAGCATTATTCCGTTTCACGCTTTTCATAGGCATATAGAATCGGAACACACTATTGCTATGCAAAGCAAAAGCACTGAGCACAGCTGCGAATTGGATGAATTAATCTGCCAAGGCGAATTTAATACAGATGTATGCCAGCATAAAACACATTTGGGCAAGCCCATCGAAAAATGTTTCAGTTGTCAATTTCATTTCACTAAAAACTACACCATTTCTGAGCTAACTGAAATAATTTGTTTCAATACTTTTCGTAAAGAACTATTCTGTAATGTTATTTTAAAAGAGCTCGTTTTTAATGAGTTTATCAGTAATAAAGGTCCCCCCTTAACTTAATTATCCTTTCGATTTATTTCAACACTTTAAAAACCTTTATTCAATTTAATTTTACCACATTGAAAAAAACAGCCATTGTGTTGTTGTATCTGTTGCTTGCAATAAATGTGCACTCGCAGGTTAAACAATCAATATCCTTTACATTAAAAGGCATTGTTACAGATAGTGCTATAGGTAAACCTTTGCCTTTTGCCACCTTGTATTTAAAAGAAATAAAGAAGGCCGTTCAAACAGATGAACAAGGCAATTATCAATTCGATAAAATAAGAAAAGGCAATTATACTTTACAAGTAATTTATCTAGGTTATCATCCAACTAATATTTCGTTGAAAATTATTAATAATATGAACTTGAATATTCTTTTACCTAACGAAATAAACCATTTACATGAGTTGGTTATAAGTGGA
>CAIVPY010000124.1 GCA_903907885.1 uncultured Bacteroidota bacterium | reverse complement strand
TCTTGTCCGAAATTTGACCTTTGTTTTCCATAAAACGAAGGGTCTGAGCATTCTTCTTTAAGGTATTCCTTATTCTTTCTTTAGTTGCCTCATCGGGCTCTTGCCCAACCCCATTAGGCGATGAGTCGCCTTGTGTGAGCACTTGATGACCGCTAGCAACAAGCACAGGTTCATGCTTTAAGTTACTCATGTTAACTTGTACAGGACCCTTGTTGGTTTGTGCCTTTACAGGTGATTGAAAAGTGAAAAATAAAATGGCTAAAAGAACACACACGGGTGTTTTTAACATTTTGTTGATTAATCCTTTTGAATTGATTTTCATAATTATTATTGGTTTATTTTAGTTTTAGAAATGATATAAGAGATAGCCTGTTTGATTGCTTTAAGCAGCATGACAGCAACGTGTGTAGCTTTTGAAAAAAGTTTGAGCAATAGTTTTTTAATAGGTAACTCGTATACCTACTCTTCTTAATTGGATGAGGCCAATGATTTTTTATTGGTAGGGCATAAAGCCAATTCTGATAGTAATTTATATTCATAATGAAACAGTCAATCACTAATTGTAGTAATTGAATTTCGTTTCTTACAAATCATTATCCCTATTTATATTTAAATGAAATTCAGATATTTAATTTTGTTTAGTGGTTTTGAAAGGTTCATTTTAGCACAAACACATTTCATTTTGAGAAAACTAAAATGTATGATTAAAATAAAATTAAATACAGGTTCTTAAACCAATATTATCTGGTATTTTGTAGGGTTATAACTACAACCTTAAGCTTCAACTTGGGAATTGAATTTCAATAGTTTGATTTTTGGATGTTTTTTAGCTTTTGAAATTGAACAATCTTTATTCCTGACGTTGCGGAAGAGATTGCTTCACTTTGTTCGCAAAGACGTTCAATTATGAAAGAAGTTTAATAAAGCTAATGATTGTTTGAAGTACTTACCTGACGTTGCAGGCAATATTTAGCTTTGCAACTCATTTTCGATTGTTGCAATATGTGCTGAACGATGTTAAGAGGTTTGTGCAGTTATAAATATGATGCTGCAGGCATACGCCTGCAACGGCAGAAGTGCAGATTTTGCTATATCCTTATAACTTATTTACTATATTGTTTAAACGCTTTTTGATGAGCCAATTTTATTTCCTCTGCTAAAGATTTGGGCTGCAATACCTTTACATTATCTCCAAACGAGAGCAACTCCATTAACAAATCATGGGTTACACATAATTTCAATTTTACTTGCAACTCTTTTTCGTTATCAATAATTACCTGTTGTGATTCATGCAAAGGCAAGGTTTTAATATATTTTCCCTGATAAGGATCGAATGATAAAAGAATGTCTAGTGGCTCCTCGTCATTTGGACTGATAATACCAAAACAATAGCGATAACTTTCTTCGATATTATAGTTCTTTGGGAAATCAAACTTGCGATTACTAATTTCAAGATGTGTCAAGCGATCTAAAGCAAAGCTTTTAACCGTTGCATCTTTATCGTCTTTGGCAATAATATACCATCGACTTTTAAATTCCTTTAAAGCATAAGGTTCCGCTAATCTTTGTTGGCTTTCCTCTTCCCAAAACTTTTGATAATCAAACTTTATTTGAAAGTTATTCTTAATGGCATGCAGCAGCCCATATAAATTTTCAGTTCCTTGAGGCTTGCGCTTTTCAAGGTGAACAAATGGCGTTAAATCTTGTGCAATATGCAATGAGTTAAATATTTCAAAGGCCTCCATCATTCGTTGAAAATTCATACTTTCAGTTTCGTTCTGACTAATGAAATACCCTTTATGTTGTTTTGAATATTCAATGTCAATTCCAAAAATGTTTGCAATTTCTTTGATATCTCTTTGCAAGGTTCGTTTAGAAAAACCCATATTTAACCTATCATCTTGCATTTGCATATACTCAAACTGATTGTCAATATAAGCCTGTAACTCCTCATAAGTAGCATAAGGTTTTACCTTTAGCTTTTTGAGAATAAGCAAATAGCGGGATATGTAAGCACGTTTAGACATTGGTGTTTATCAATTGAAGGATTTGATTTACATGTTTTTCGCTACTACCAATA
>CAIVPY010000123.1 GCA_903907885.1 uncultured Bacteroidota bacterium | reverse complement strand
TGTAATAGTCATTGTTTGGTTATGCAATTCACATTTTGCATCCTTATTAAATGGGGATATTTCACCATAAGAATAAAAACCACAAAGTTGTGTTTCTTCACCTAGTACTTCTTTTACACTTTCAACCTCTTCTTCAATCATTTGTTTTAAAACTAATTTGCGACCCACACAACTAATAAGTATGGCAACATCGGGAGAACCCGCTGCCCCAATCATAGTTTTTTTTGCAGCTCCCTCGGCCCCTTTTATCAATCTGTCAAAATTTGCTTTCATAAGTCTCACATAACTGCCTTGTGGAATATCGCCAGCAAAGGTGAGTGATTGTTTGTTTTCATCAATAGCCAATATGGTTCTTACAACAGGTATTTCATCCGTTTCAGTTCTTAGGTTTAATGGAAACAATAAGCCAGATGCTGGAAGACCAGAGGCGTGTTCGCCTAAAAATGATTTGTAAAGTTGAAGAGCAGGAAGTCTATCTAATTCATACAATACATTGTTTTTTGATTTTGTAACAATTCTTTCAATTCCAAAACTATCCCAACCTCCTAGCGAACCATACGATATTTCAAGATTATCACCATAAAAACCAACAGCTGATATGATGTTTTCGTTTGATTTCCCATTGCTGTTTACCACAAATGTTTCTTTAAAATTTGCGCCATCGCCAGCCAAACCACCTGTAACTTTTACATTTTCGGGTAAGTGAGCTCTAAATCCTTTTACCAATTCTGATCCATTTACAATTAATCCATTAGATAAAACAAAAACGTGTTTTAAGCCGTCTTTTGGTAATCCTTCTATTAACTCTTTTGCTTTGTTATAGCTATCTGAGGTTTCATTTATTGTAACAAATTTTGAAACAATAGTGCTTTTTTCAAATTGAAGTGCAGTAGCCACTATAGTATTGTCTCTAACAGACGTACCTAATATTTCGCCTGCTGTAGAACAGCCTATTATTACTGCTTTGGGAAATGATTTGGTAATCTCATCAATATATAACGATTGTTTCATTAACTCAGTAGAGCCAAATACAATTACAAGTTGTGTTAAATTTGAATCAGCTTCGTTTTTCAAATTAACCCATCCTTTTTCAGCATTAAATTTAAGTTGAGATATTTTCATTTCGAGTGGTGTTTTATTTATGCAAATTAATATCTTGCTTGAAAGAAAAAAATGAAAAATAATAAAATTATTTATATAGTGCGACACGGTGAAACTAATTTCAATAAATTAGGCATTGTGCAAGGCAGCGGTGTTGACACCGATCTTAATGAAATCGGGCTTTTGCAGGCCATTATGTTCTATAATGCATACAAAAATGTTGTTTTTGATAAAATTTACATTTCTTCACTAAGGCGAACCAAACAAAGCATTCAGGCATTCATCAATATGGGAGTTTCATATGAGATAATGCCTGAATTAAACGAAATAAGCTGGGGAGTACTTGAAGGAAAATCCCAAGATTTCAATGAACGAGAAGTCTATCAATTAGCAGTAAATGAATGGAATAATGGAAATTATGATGTGGCAGTGGAAAATGGTGAAACTCCTAATCAATTACAAAATAGACAAAGAATTGCTTTGGATAAAATACTATCGTCAAAAGATGAAAAAACTATTTTAGTTTGTATGCACGGAAGAGCTTTAAAAAGTCTTGTGTGTTTATTGTTAAATAATGAGTTAAACAAAATGGACGAATATCAACACACTAATTTAGGATTGTACCTTTTTAACTTTGATGGTCAAAACTTTGAATTATTAAAAAGAAACGATGTAGCGCATTTGATGAAAGTATAATTATTTATTACTTGATTTTATATTTTTCATTACTTTTTTATGTTTAAATTCCGTTAACAATTCTTATTGTTCGCAATGTAATATACCCCAAATTGTTATTATTTTTGACTTTTACTTACAATTATTATATTAAGAAAAGAAAAAAAATTCTTGCTTAAAATATTTGCTATGTTTTGCATTAACTTGCAGCGAAATTTTTAATAACAACTTTTTTGCAGGGAGATAATTATAAATAATGAGCGTATTCAACTTTTTAACTCAAGATTTAGCAATTGATTTAGGTACAGCTAACACTCTAATTATTCACAAAGACCAAGTAGTGGTTGATGAACCTTCTATTATTGCAATTAATAGAAGAACAGGTAATGTGATAGCAGTTGGAAGTCAAGCACAACAAATGCATGGAAAAGTGCATGAAGATATTAAAACAGTACGCCCTTTGAAGGATGGTGTTATTGCTGATTTTCAAGCAGCAGAACACATGATTAGGGGATTGATTGGTATGATTCCACAAAATAATAAACTTATCAAACCTCAACAACGTATGGTTATCTGTATACCATCTGGTATAACCGAAGTAGAAAAACGTGCAGTAAAAGATAGTGCAGAGAGAGCAGGTGCAAAAGAAGTTTATCTTATACATGAACCTATGGCAGCTGCTATTGGTATTGGTATTGATGTGTTTGAGCCAATGGGTAATATGATTATTGATATTGGAGGTGGAACTACCGAAATTGCTGTAATAGCGTTAGCAGGTATTGTGTGCGATCAATCCATTCGTGTGGCAGGTGACGAATTTACAGAAGATATTTTGGATTATATGCGCAGACAGCATAACCTATTGGTTGGTGAACGCACTGCTGAAAAAATTAAAATTGAAGTAGGTTCGGCTTTAACTGAACTCGAAAATGCGCCACCTGACTATGCTGTAAACGGTCGTGATTTGATGACTGGTATTCCTAAACAAATATCAGTTTCCTATACCGAAATTGCTGCCGCTTTAGATAAATCTATTTCGAAAATTGAAGAAGCTGTATTAAGAGCATTGGAATTAACACCTCCTGAATTATCGGCAGATATATACTCAACTGGTTTATATTTAACAGGAGGAGGGGCGTTGCTTCGCGGGCTCGACAAGCGTATAGCAGCTAAAACTAAATTGCCAGTTCATGTGGCCGAAGACCCTTTACGAGCAGTTGTTCGCGGCACAGGTATGGCTCTTAAAAATCTTAAAAACTTCAAATTTTTAATGACATAATTAGAATTTAGTTTACTGTTATTACAATCGAGAATAACTATCAACAAACTATTGCTAACTAAATAATGCGCAACATTATATTTTTTCTATATAAATATTATACTTTCTTGCTCTTTTTGGGGTTGGAATTGTTGTCGTTTATTATCATTTATAGGTATAACAATTATCAAAAAGCGAGTTTCTTGAATTATACTGGTTCTGTAAGTTCTGGTTTTTACAATGCTATATCTAGCACTTCTTCATATTTTAGTCTTAAAAATGTTAATGACAGTTTGCAGGCTGAAAACGCGCGATTACGTTCCCAACTTCTAAATGCTTTTTATCAAAATTCTTTTACTGCTACTAAAATTAATGACACTACCTATAAACAACAATATGAATATATTTCGGCAAGTGTTGTAAACAACTCGGTAACAAAGAGAAATAATTATATCACTCTTGACAAAGGTAGCGATCATGGTATTGAAAAAGGTATGGGAGTTATTTGCAGCAATGGTATTGTAGGTACTGTTCAATTTGTAAGTAGCCAATATTGTGTTGTATTATCTTTCTTGAATAGTCAGTCAAACTTGAGTGTGAAAGTGAAAAAGAACAATGCATTTGGTTCATTGATATGGGAGGGAGACGACCCAGGTGAAGCTAGGCTGAAAGACATAAACAAACATGTTAAAGTCGCGGTAAATGACGATATAATTACAAGTAATTACTCAACCATTTATCCAGAGGGGATTCCCGTTGGAAGCATAAGCTCCCATTACCTTGATGATGGTGAAAATTTTCATAGCATACATGTAAAACTTAATACCGATTTTGGTGCAATAAAATGTGTTTATGTTATCCGAAATTTATTTAAAAATCAACAACAATTAATTGAAGAAATAGCTAATACTGAAAAACATTGATAATAGAATTTATTACAAATATTATAAAGTTTTTTTTACTCATATTGTTTCAAATATTGGTAGTAAATAAATTAGGAATTAGCACCTTTGTTAATCCTTATATTTATGTTGTTTTTGTTTTGCTATTACCTATCAAAATAAAACCATGGGTAGTTTTAATTATTTCGTGCCTTACTGGGATGGTAATGGATAGCTTCAGCAGTACCCCTGGTTTGCATATGGCAGCGTGTGTATGTATGGG
>CAIVPY010000122.1 GCA_903907885.1 uncultured Bacteroidota bacterium | reverse complement strand
AGTGCTAAATCCGTAGGTTTCTTTGCATCGTTAAATATTTGAAATTTTATTATGAAAAGAAACGTACTTAGTATTCTCTTAATAGCTATCGCAGCTACACTATCAGCACAATCAAGCAGGGTTGACTCTGTTTCAATGGGATCAAGTTATCCTTATGACGTATTTTACAATTTAACAACTGGAACTAAAGATACTGTTGTTAATACAAACTGGCATTTGGCATTTTCAACTAGACCTGCTCTTCCACCGGCAAATGTGATGCGCTCAACTACCATTCGTGTCAACGCATCAAGAAATGTTACTTTATATAAAAGTAATTTTACAAGTGCACAATGGAAAAACTTTGATACTACAGGAAATGCTTCATGGCCTATAATGAACAATGGAGACAGTTCGTGGGATGTAGCAGCTTTTAATGCTGATTACAATGCTAGCAATCCATTCGACTATGGTTGGGGTCAATACAATATGAATAGCCACAATGTAGAAGGAAGCAAAATGTTTCTATTAGCAATAGGCTCTGGTTCTGCAAAAACTTACAAAAAAATCACCATTCAAAAGTTGTCTTATGACACCCTTTGGTTTTTTACATTTAGTAATATAGATGGAACTGATAGTACCACCCAAATCATCAACAAACCTGATTATAAAGGTAAAATGTTTGCATACTATAACATTTTAACTAAAACAACGATAGACCGTGAGCCTACAAAACCTTGGGATTTAATATTCACTTTCTATCGTGCAAATGCAACTTTCCCAGGTTATCCAACCATGCCTTTCAATTTTGCAGGTGTTTTACAAGCACCTCAGTTAAATGTGGCAAGAGTAGCTAACATTGCAAAACCTTTATCTGATACTACCAATGCTACAAATTACTCTAAAAGAATTAGCACCATTGGTTGGGATTGGAAAGTAACTCCATTAGGTCCACCACCTTCAGGTCCTTGGGATTTAACAGACTCATTAACTTATTTTATCAAACGTGATAAAGATTCGGTAACTTTCAAATTAACTTTTGATAAATTTTCAAACGTGCCATCTCAAATCATTGTTTTTAATATCAAAACAATCCTTCCAAAATCTACTACAGGTATTTCAAATGTATCTGATATAAATAATGAAATTTTGGTTTACCCAAATCCAGCTACTCAATTGGTAAATGTTAGCATCCCTTCGCTTTCTGGAAAAGAACAAATGTCTTTGTCTATTATTGATATGACTGGAAAAACCGTTGCTTCTAAATCTGTTACGGGTAGTAACAATATCCAACTTGATTTAGCAGGTTTCAACAAAGGTTTATATTTCATCAACTTAAATATTGATGGAGTAAATTCTACAAAAAAAATAATCGTAGAATAATTTCTTGTAATTGAATATTTCTAAGCAATATCTAATAGTATCAATCAGCATTGTAATGATGTTGGTTGATACTACATTGCTTAAAGCACAACACCATCCAATAGATTCAAGTCACTTTCATAAACAGCAACACTTGAGTGAAGTGGTTGTAACGGGTCAGTATGGGGAGAATAGCCTTACCAAATCAATTTATAAGGTAAAACTAATTGATGCCAAACGCATTCAGGCACAAGGGGCAGTAAATTTAAAAGATGTATTGAGCAACGAGCTTAATATCAGAATCAATCAAGACCCCGTTTTAGGTAGCAGCATTAGCTTGCAAGGAGTGAGCGGACAAAGCATTAAAATATTATTAGATGGTGTGCCTGTAATAGGGCGCGAAGGAGGTAGCATTGACTTGTCTCAAATCAACATGAACAATGTTGAAAGAATAGAAATAGTAGAAGGGCCAATGAGCGTTAATTTTGGAACAGATGCACTTGGAGGAGTTCTAAATATTATCACCAAAAAGCCTAAACAAAATGAATTGAAAGCTAACTTAAACACTTATTACGAAAGTGTTGGTACATACAATGCCGATTTGAGCTTAAGCTTAGCCAACAAAAAATGGAATTCGCAAGTAAATTTCGGAAGGAATTTTTTTAAAGGATTTAACCAAGACGAAAACAGCCGAGTGATGCTTTGGAAGCCTCGCGAACAATATTTTGCTGATATTAATTTTGGCAAGATTACTAAAGATGGTAGCATCAAATTTCAAAACAATATTTTTAATGAAAAGATAACCAATAGGGGTGAGGTATTTATCAATATTCCTTTGCAAAAAGCAGATGCTTCAGATGCTTATTACTTAACAAGAAGAATCACCAGCTCATTATTTTATGATAAAAAAGTGAGTTCAAACAGACATATTAATATGGTTGTTTCGTATAGTAACTACAAACGAATGTTGCAAACTTACTATAAGAACATGCTCAACTTAGATGAGACATTAAATCCTGACCCAGACCTTCAAGACACCAACTACTTTAACCAATACATGAGTAGAGCCACTTATAGCTATAACAACAAAAACAGTAATTTAAATTATCAGCTAGGTTATGATGTAAACTACGAAACGGCCGAAGGAAACAAAATAAAAGGCACTTACCGTGGCATGGGCGACTATAGTTTGTTTGGCAGTACCGAGCTTAAAGTGGGTAAAAAGTTTACCGCTCGCCCAGGGTTAAGGGTTACTTATAACACCCTTTATGCTGCACCTATTAACCCTTCACTTAATTTGAAATACGATATAACAGAGCGTGTTTTTCTGCGTATGTCGTATGCCAGAGGCTTTAGAACACCCTCATTAAAAGAGTTGTATTTAAACTTTGTTGACCCTAGCCACAACATACAAGGCAATACAGATTTACAAGCCGAAACATCCAACAACCTTCAGGGGTTTGTTACCTATCAATATAAAACAGACAAGAAACTTTTTCGTTTCGAACCTTCATTGTTTTATAACAAAATTGACAACATGATTGATTTAGCTAGAACAGACTCTATCAATCTAAAAATGAAATATGTGAATGTAAATCAATTTGAAAGTATAGGATTTAACATTAACACTGAATACAAAACATCACAATTTAGTGTGGCTTTGGGCTATGCTTATACGGGCACAAAAAATATATTATTAAACACTCCTACAAGTAACGAATTCTTTTTTAATCATCAAGGCAGAATCAATTCAAGCTATACTTTTAAGAATGACTTGAGCTTTTCTTTATTCTGCAAATTCAATGGATTTTACCAAGCCTATCAATACGATAATATCAATAACAAAGTAAAAGTAACTTATTATGATGCTTTTAGTATTTGTGATGCCACCGCAAGTAAGAGCTTTTATAAAAAACACATTTCGCTAACAGCTGGCGTTAAAAATATTTTCAATGTAGTGAATGTAAATGCCAGCTATATGTCGGGATACCATTCAACACAAAGCAATTCGGCTATGACAGGTGTGGGAAGAACATTTTTTGTTGCAATTAGATACCAAATTAACAAATCAAATTGAAGAAATTAAACTTATATATAATACCATTTTTATTCATTGCTTGCATTGCACTTACTTCGTGCGAGAAGGAAGATGTAAAAGTGGTATTACCTAAACAAGATACCACCACTACTATCTTTTCGTGCTATTTAGGACCAGATTATAGAAACCAAGTATTTGTAAACTTATCAGATAGCACTCAACTTTCATTTCCGCAAACGATTTGGGACCTGAGTTTTAGTTGTGATAGCAACAACTTTGATATAACCTTAAACGGGGGTAATGCTGCATTGATAGCCAATGTGGGTTCCGGTAAATTTAAACCCAATATTGATATAAACACACTAAAATGGAAATGGGATGAAGCATCTGGCAAAAGCGATTCACTTGCCCTTAGTGGGTGGTATGATACGAATAAATCCTTATCAAATGATTTTGTATATGTGATTGACCGTGGCCCTAATTTTCCAAACCAAATTAGATACATACAATTTAAAATATTGGATGTGGACGCTAAAAACTATACCATAGCCTATACCGACATCAGTGGAATGATGCCTCAAAGCATCGTGTTCATACCTCGATTTAAAAACAAGTTGCATACTTATTTAAGTTTTGAAAAAGGAGGAATCATACTTGATATTGAACCAGATAAAAACGATTGGGATTTTTGTTTTATTCGTTATCGCACGGTTTATTACGATTTAAACCCACCTTTTCCATACTTGGTTAATGGCATAAACATTAACACCTATAAAAATGAAGCCGCAGTTGATAGTTCTCTAAATTTTTATAAGATTGACCTACCCACAGCCCTCTACTTAAAATTTAGAACCCAACGCGATGCCATGGGTTTTGATTGGAAAGTGTACGACTTTAACACCCAACACTACAAATCGCGCGATTTTGTGAATTACATTATCCAACCAATAGGAAATATGCCCGGCAATATTTGGAAAATGCGATTTACTGATTTCTATAACAACCAAGGACAAAAGGGATATCCTGTTTTTGAAGTGAAAAAGTTGAATTAATACCTTCGGCTTGTCATATAAAATGTGTATTTATCTTGCTATTAACCCATATATACAGTCTAAAGCAATGGCTTAGCCATGGGCTTTAGCACTGTTACCATAAGCATCCCACACACCACCATCGAGGCTAAAATTTCAGCCTTTATAAGCACTTAAACAGAGTGAAATTCTGAAAAATCAAGGGAAAAAACTCAAAAATCAAGGGAAAATTATCAAAAAACAAGGGAAAATT
>CAIVPY010000121.1 GCA_903907885.1 uncultured Bacteroidota bacterium | reverse complement strand
TTTATACTCCACAATATTGTAATACAATTTTGCACTTTTATAGGCTTTGTATGATAATTTATACCTTAAGCGATCAATTAATACGTTACATTCAGATATAAATTTGCTTTCAGGATACACATTGATAAATAATTTTAGTGTTTCTATTGCCTTGTATGTATCTGTTTGGTCTAATTCATATTCCTGCGATTCAAGATAAGAACAATATGCATTCATATACAAACATTCTTCTGAATACATACCTGTAGGGTATGTTTCGTAATACGTTTTAAATCGAAATCCAGCTATTTGATATGATTTTAAACCATAGTTACATTGTGCATTAAAGTATGATATTTTTTCTGCCATACTTGTACCACTATATACCTCCTCTAACTGCTCGAATAAAACTTGAGCCCTATAAAAATCTTTTTTCTTATAGTAATACTCTGCCAATTCAAGTTTTTTCTTGTTATCGGGACTTTTTAATGCTTTTTGAAATTTGCTCTTGCAAGCTGGCATTAATAAAATTCCTACTACGCTTATAATTAGAATAATATGCTTCATTAAAATCAATCAGCAAAAATATCATTTTATTTTACTTTTAGTAACAATATTTTTGTGCATTATCTTACATCAAATAATTACTGTATTCAGGTACAGTAATTAACTAATCAATATTTATATTATTGACAATTAGACTATTATTTATATTGTTATTTTGCACTTTGCAAGCAGGGTCTCAAATTGGAACAAAATCTGTTAGTGATAGTATAATGCTTTCATCAAAAGATAGTTTTATTGAAAAACCAGTTTTTAGAAACAACAAAACCAAGACAGATAGCATTTTGAATTATGCCTTTTCATTTCTAGGAAAAAGATATAAAAGGGGTGGAATTGGAAAAAAAGGATTTGATTGTAGTGGGTATACAATGGTTGTTTTCTCTAAATTTGGGTTAAAATTACCACACACATCTGCCGGTCAGGGCCTAATAGGAATTGAAGTTCCGAAAAACAATGCTAAAAAAGGAGATTTAATTTTGTTTAAAGGAAGAAGGAGTAACAAAAGAATTGGGCACGTTGGAATTATAATAAGCAATAAAGGCGAACCCATAAAATTTGTCCATTCATCAACAAGCGAGGGTGTTAGGATTGACGCTTTAGATGGTGATTATTATAGAAAAAGATATGTGCGTATTAAACGCATATTGTATTAAAATAAGCAATGCTCACTAATAAAAGTGCTCACTTTAAAGCATAAAAACGTCTCTTTAAAATCTATTTTCAAACAAAAATTTTAGTGTTTATGGTCAGGGCCAAAAACGTCCACTCTATGACCGAAACGGTGAGCAAAATCACGCATTTCGTCAGCTACTTCCTTGTTATTTGTAGCCTTTTCAAAAGTATCGGCCATGGTAGCCAATGTTTGAAACATGAACAAATTCATTTCATCTACTTGCATATCATTAGTCCATAAGTCTATCCGCATTGCATTTTGTTGTAACCCATCAAAAATGGCAAGCATCACTCCTTTGGCAGCTTGTTTGCCATCAAAATCTGCATCATCCGCATCCCATTCAATTTGTGAAGGAAGGCTCTCTTTGTCTAAGTGAACATCTATTCTTATCTGAGATGTTTTAATTATTTCTGTACTCATTGTTTAAATCAAAATTCGTTTTTTATATCAACTAAAAACTGTCTAACGGTTTTCAGTCTATTTATTATTTCTTGTTTATTAGGTATGTCTTTGTCGTGTTTTAATTTTTCCTTAGCTCCATCAATGGTATAGCCTTGTTCTTTTAACAATTGATGAATGAGTTTGATGGTATCTATATCACTGTTGCTGAATTTACGAGTACCACCAGCAGTTTTAATTGGTTTCAGTTGAATGAATTCTCGCTCCCAAAAACGTATTTGAGAATGACTAACCTTTAGCATATCAGACACTTCGCCAATAGTAAAATATAACTTTTCTACTTCATTCTCCATTTGGCTAAGCTATGCTTACTTTTTACCCATTTCTCTCAAATGTTTTACATGAGAAACAATGGCTTTTAATAAAGTCTTTTGCTCAAAATAGCTAATGCCGTGTTTAGCACACACCTTTTTAACTATCTTGCTAATTTCAGGGTAATGTACATGACTGATTTTTGGAAATAAGTGATGTTCTATTTGAAAGTTTAACCCACCCGTAAAAAAAGAAACCAATTTGCTTTGTGTAGCAAAATTGCTTGTTGTTGCCACTTGATGTGTAGCCCAGTCGTTAGCAATTTTACCATCTTTCATCGGATGATCAAACTCCATATTTTCAACGCAATGAGCTAATTGGAAAACCAAACTGATGGTTACCCCGGTTACAAACATATATATCGAATAACCAATTATGAACTTAACAAAACCCAATTGCCAGATAGGTAAAGCCACAAATAGCAAGGTATAAATAATTTTAGTTGTCCAGAATCCAACGTGTGTAGAAGTATTAATTTTAATATTATCTTTTACTCCCACTTTTCTAGAAAAATATTTAATAAAATCTAATAAGAAAATCCATCCTAGGTATAACAATCCGTAAACAATAACAAAGTAATATTGTTGCAACCTATGGAAAGCATAGTGTTTTTGGGTTTCACAAAGTCTA
>CAIVPY010000120.1 GCA_903907885.1 uncultured Bacteroidota bacterium | reverse complement strand
ATTCCAATAATTTTGCTCATAATTTTTATTTTAAATTTAAGTCTACAATGATAATACCACCTTTAATTTGTCAGTAATTAGGGTAAACTGTGGCATATTTTTCAGTGAAACGCATTGCTTAGCTAATTCTTACAATGTCTATTTGTCAGACAAGGATATGTAAAAGCTGAAATAACTTTAGAAGTTAAATATTCAAATAAATAAAATAAACTACAGCAAGAATGATTGCAAGTTTCACTAAATTGAACATAGTTTTGATGAGCATAGATATATATGCCAATATGGTAATGGCTAAAAAAACCAAGCCTATGCTTAGCATTTCGTTTAAATAGTTATTCAAAAATTCAATTTGAGACGAATGGATGACTTTGCTTAATTCGTGTCCAAAAGGATAAGATGGTTTTTGATTTAACCATTTTATCTGAGCATATTCATATAAAGCTCTACCACTAATAACTGGGGCAACAAGCATCAAAACAATACCAAGAACTCTGAACAAACGGTTTTTCATAATAGGTTTAATCTAAATGAGCTTTACCAAAACACCAATAGATGCTGATGTTTAAATAAATCTACCGCACAATAACTCATGCAAATTTGCAAGCTTGAACTTAGTTTATTTACAATACTAATACACAAAAAAGACTTTCAGATTTAATTCTGAAAGTCTTTTAAAAGTAGCCTCAGCGAGAATCGAACTCACATCAAATGTTTAGGAAACATCTATTCTATCCATTGAACTATGAGGCCATGAAAATATAGATTCTTTTAGTATCGAAAATGTAAGAACATTTTTTGCGTTGCAATGATACAAAAATTGATATCTTAATTGAAGTTTATTATAAATCAATTTCAATTATTAGTGATTTCAAAAAATAGTTAATTTGACTAAATATATATTTTGCAAATAATTCAAAATAGAAACTTGTTTAAATAATGTAGATTTGATTTTAGTTAATATTTGGGAAATCAATCAAATGCGAAAAAATAAATTTAAAATGAGGAAATATCATTGGGAATTACATTAATTTAGTTTTAATTGGCATTTGAGATTTGAATAATATGAAGTGATCTAACCTAATTTGCCTTTCAAATGAAAAGAAACGATATTGACATAATAATTTTGGGTGCTACTAGGTGGGATTTTAAACTATCTTCCTCTACTTTTTCAATTGCTAAAACATTGGCTCAAAAAAATAGAGTATTTTATATTGAAAGACCTTTCTCCCTCAAAGATGTCGTTACACATTGGAACAAACCTCAATTCAATTATAGAAAAAAGGCTGTTTTGTTTGGCAAGAATATTTACAAAAAAATTGAGTTTGGTCGTGGTTCTTTAACATCGGTAACGTCAAAATTTATCTTTCCTATTAATTTTTTAGATTCTGGTATTTTATATGATAATTTGGCTAAATATAACAATAAAATACTCTCAAACACACTGAAAAAAATAATTGATGACAATAAAATTAAAAATTATATTTATCTGAATTCATTTTACCCTTACCAATTAAGGAAAATTCCTTCTCATATATTACAACCTCTGACTTCCATCTACCGAAGCGTTGACGATATCAGTCAAGAAAATTACATTGCCCGACATGGTGTGGATGCGGAGAAACAATCTGTAAAAGAATTTGATATTATTACTGCTTCATCATCTGAGTTGTGTAATAAGTTAAGTACTTATGGAAAGGATATTCATTTAATTCCTAATGCTGGTGAATTTGAGCTTTTTCACTCAGCGTTGATTAATGATTTTGAAAAACCTAAAGAGATGCTCCATCTCAAGGGCAAAACGGTCATATTTATTGGGAATTTAAACGATTTAAGGGCCGATTTTAATTTGCTAGTCACTTGTGTTACACATTATCCTGATGTGAACTTTATTATTGTGGGTCCATATGACAAAGTGGATTATAAAAAATTCAAACTTGAGCAATACAAGAACTTAATTTTCACCAAAGAAAAAGACTTTCATGAACTTCCACATTATCTGAAACATAGTAATGTAGCCATCATACCATTTTTAAAAAACAAACTCACAAAAAGT
>CAIVPY010000119.1 GCA_903907885.1 uncultured Bacteroidota bacterium | reverse complement strand
TTTTATCATTATAAAGCCTTAGTGCGGAATATTACGCACTAAAAATAGCAAATATAAATGACAATCAATGAACTACAATTTTCAAAACTTTAGTGGGGACAAGTCAGGAAATGTATTTCAGGCTTCTTATAATGGTTTTCAATCTTCAAGTAGTGCTTTGCTTTATCATATCCATATTTGTTGCTTAAATCATCTCTAATGGCTTTGTCAAGCTTACTTTTCAAATTAACCCCAACATCATAAAGCTTATGTTTTATTATACTATCTTCAAAGTATTTGCCAGTTAGCTTGTTATTGGTGTAAAATGGCTGTGTATTTTTTCCTTTAATGCTAATGTGATTCATTAGAAATTCATCTACATTATAATCAATTTCAATGATGCTTCCAAATTCAAATTTTTTCATTTCTGCTTGAAATAAATTCAGATTCAAATATTCTGATGAAAGCTGTATTGCTTCAATCATGCCAGCTTTTGTAAATCTAAAATTATGTCCTTGTATATAGTATGGAAAATTAGCCTTCAATACTATTTCTGAAGTCTTTTCATTGGTGAATACATCAATGTTTTTAACTCCTTTTAAAATGAATTTTTCTTTGCCTTCAGGATAACTTCCTACATGTTCCAAATAGTTGAAGCATACATTATCATTGTAAGTGTTTTTGATTAATTCAGTATAATCAAAATTCATTCTATGATGATTTAATTTTGTTGTTTATATGGCTTTGTAAGAAGCTACATACATCATTTAGATATTCAATGTTTGCCAGTCCTTTAAACAAATGGATTTCAAATGATGATTTGCAGTTATCCATACTGAAGATAATTAGTAAATCATATACTTTGTATCTTTCATCTATTTCACCCCATCCAATAAACATAGGGTTGTCATTGATTTCCATTATTTTAGTATGCACTTTTCTATCATTCATTGCATAATAAAAGCCATGTTCCAGTAACTTGTATTTACCTGACAATTGAAATTTAGCTTTTCTTCTTCCTTCTTTGCCATAATAATTGCTAAATGATATTGTTTCAGGCAATATGTTTTTAAGTCCTTCAGAATGCTTAAAACTTGTCCTTGTTCCTTCTTTTAATGTATAAGTAAAGCATAGATGTTTACTTCTTATAAATTCAGTATTCATATTATGCTTTCTTGTTTATGTAGTGATTATTCAAAAAAGCTTCAATGTCTATTCTTTTAACCCAAATTTTTGAGCCAAATTGAATGAAAGGTATTGTTCCCTTATCCCTATAAGTTTGCCATGTCTTTTGGCTGATGCCTAAAATTTTTGGGATATTCTTTGATTCAATAAATGATGATGAAAAGTCTTCTTCATTTCTTTTTGATAGTGCTTCTTTAATTTCTGTGATTTCAGATGTGATTTTTTCAAATTGTTCCTTTTCTAAAACTTTAAATTCCATAATATTTATACCTCTTTACCTTTAAATATAAACAGCTTGATTTGTTGCTATGGTTTTTCACTTTGAAATGGTATTTTTCTATATAATAGAATGTAAGTAATTGTTAAATAGGCTAATAAAATTTCATAAAAAAAGCCTTAGATGATATTTCTAAGGCTAATTTCAGGATAAGATTTCTTATCTATAAGTCTGCTTTACTATGTGCTTCATTTGCTGATTCTCTATCCATGCTTTTAAGGTATTTTTGAGTTATTTTGATGTCTGTATGTCCTAATAAGTCCTTAATATCATATATATTAACCTTTTGATGCCTTAATATATCTGCAAATGAATGCCTACTAATATGGAAGGTTAAATTCAATTTGATTTTTGCTCTAATGGCTATTCTTTTCAATGCTTTATTGATAACAGCATTTTTGCTGCTTATTGCATTGTTTAATATGATATTGTCAGCTTTCTGTATTTGATTGTCAAGTATTGGGAAAATATAATCATTGGGTTTTGATGTTGGTTTCTTGTATAGTTCAAGTATTTTTTTTGCTTTGGGAAGCAAAGCTACTTCATGCATAGCCTTAGTTTTATCCATTTGATAACTTAGTGTTCCCTTATCAATGTTCTTCCATTGAAGTTGCATAAAATCACCTATTCTGATTCCAGCTTCATAAAAAGCAAAAAGAAAGTAGTTCTTCACATGCCAAAGCTGTGTATTTTCTTCCAGTTCCAAAGCTTCAATTTTCTTTATTTCATCAAGTGAAAGCTTTTCTTTATTGGCTTTAATTTCTTTTAATTTTATCTTCTTGAAGAATGGATTTTTACCTTCAAAAACATCATCTTTTATAGCTTCATATAATATTGTTCTTATGGCTCTAAGGTTTGATGTGATTGAATTTTCATTTAAACCTTGCTTTTTCAAGTGTATTTCATATTTTTTTAAAAATGAAGCTGATATTTCAGGAAATGTAATTTCTTCTTGATATAGTTTTAAGTTGTTCAGCTTAGATTTCATGTGTTTATAATATCCAGCTGATTTAAGTTGAAGGTATTGTTCCAGCTTTTCTTCATAGAATTTAATGTAGCTTCCAGTATTTTGATTCTTTACTTCATAAATTATATTTTTTGGGTTTGAAACTTGATTATTATTTGAAAGTTTGCTTGCTGCTTCCTTAGCTTCCTTTATCTTATTTGATAAGGTTTCATTAAGGCTTGCATGTTCAGGGTTGCTTCTTCTTATCCATTTGTCTACTTCAGCCTTTTTGTTGAAGTCTTTTGCTGGAACAAATACACCAGTTGAAATTCTTTTGTGTTTTCTGTTTTCAGTTATCCTTAATAAGATGCCACAAGTATTATCATCTTTTGGTTTGCTATTCAGTTCAAGTTTGTAAGTTATTGCCATGATTTTTGATTTTTACTGAAACAAAAATACACTTACTGAAACAATACTGAAACATTTTCTTCATTTAATTACATTCAATTACTTTCATTAGTATTGCCTAAATAGCTGTAAATGCTATATTTGTATAGGTTTTAATGGTATTTAAGAATATTTGAATATAATAGTTGTGTTACCTCCCTCACCACACCTAAATTAGAAGCCTTTCTGTATTTGCAGAAAGGCTTTTTTGTTTATTATTTTTAGGACAAAAAACAATCATTGACTTTTCTATACTTTTACTAACTGGAAGCTATCAAAAAATCTGAAAATCAATTGGTTGCCAAATAGCTTTTCTAAAAAAATAGATTGATTTAAACCTTTTTTAGTTTTCAAAGTCTATAAAATAAATTTCAAATTATATGATAAAAACTCAAAGGTTAGTAGGAAAGTATTTTTTATTCGCATTTTTAACAATTGGATGCTTCCATTTAAAAGCACAAAACAAAACCATTATTTTAGGAAGGCCAACTGATAATTCAGTAACCATTAGCATTGCCTTTGATCAAAACGTGGAATATCTTTTTGAATATGGAATTCAATCGGGTATTTACACAAACACATCAGCTGTTTTTACAAATGTAGCCAATACTCCTGATGAAAAAGATTTGACCGGCTTAATTGCAAATACAAAATATTTTTACAGGGTAAAGTATAAAACTGTTGGCACTAGTAACTATATAATAAGCAATGAGTATGCTTTTATAACCCAACGATCTAAAGGCAGCACATATACTTTTACCATTGAATCGGATGAGCATTTATACGACAAAAAAGGAGTGAAAAGCATGTATCAAGTTTGCTTAAATAACCAAGCCAACGATAAGCCCGATTTCATGCTTTCGTTAGGCGATATATTTGGCGATGATCACAATCCTTTTACCATCACCTCGGCAGAATTAGATGTATTACATGCTAATTACAGGCCTTTTTTAGGTAGCATTTGCCATTCCATACCTTTTTATGTTTGCCTAGGAAATCATGAAGGTGAAAACGATTATTATTTAGGGAAAACTCCTCCTAATAACTTAGCTATTTGGGGAACTTTAGCTCGTAAAAACTACTATCCAAATCCATTTCCAAATTCATTTTATTCTGGTAATACTGA
>CAIVPY010000118.1 GCA_903907885.1 uncultured Bacteroidota bacterium | reverse complement strand
GTATACCTGAAAATGCATGTAAGCTTTATAGATAATAAAATTACAATTAGACTTCTTTATAACTGAACGTCTATGCGAACGAAGAGAAGCAAAATTTTAAAATATCAGATGACTTCGTGCCTAAATATTACGACATATACTTATTATCAAACCCAACCTTGTATTAAACACTAAAATCAACAAATTGATACAAAAATTCACAGGTTGGGAAATTGAAATTGTAAAACAACAAAATATTTACTCGACCTATTTCTTTTACAACACTCACAAAAGGAAGAGACAGAATATTTTTGATACTATCTTTTTTAGCAATGATGCTGATGCCATTCAACCATTTGGAAACACCATGCCAAGTGCATCCAGTTTCTAGGACTTACACAAGCTCATATCACCTTTTGCATGAAATAACAATTTATTGAATAAACCAATTCATAAATTAGCAGTCTTAAAAACTCAATGAACATTATTATGAAAAAAATAATACTTCTTCTATTGGTTTTAGTAACTGTGAATGGAAAGTCTCAAAGCCTTTATTTTCCGCCTTTGAGCGGCAATGCTTGGGACACCCTTTCTCCTACAAGATTACAATGGTGTCAACCCAGAATTGATTCTTTGTATAATTATTTGGAGGCGAGAAATACCCAAGCTTTTATCATATTAAAGGATGGTAAGATTGTTTTAGAAATGTATTTTGGCACTTTTACTGTAGATTCAATTCATTATTGGGCTTCTGCTGGAAAAAGTTTAACAGCGACCTTAACAGGTATAGCTCAACAAAAGAAACTCATAAACTTAAACGATAGCGTTTCAAAATACCTAGGTCAAGGCTGGACATCCGCATCTGCCAACAAAGAAGGTTTGATTAGCTTAAAACATTTGATTACCATGACAAGTGGCTTGGATGAATCGCCCAAATTACCTTGCGATAATGAAGATACAGCTAGGTCTTGTTTAAGCTATAAGGTGGATGCAGGCAGCAGATGGGCTTATCACACGGGTGCCTACCGAAAAATGCAAGCTGTATTGAGTAAGGTTAGCGGACAATCCTACACCTTATTCACCAACTCGGTTTTGGGAAGTCGCATAGGCATGACTGGTTTATGGTATGATGGGGTATACTATAGCAAACCTAGGTCTATGGCTCGATTCGGCTTGTTTGTTTTGAACAAGGGCATTTGGGCCAATGATACCATACTCAGTGATACCTCCTACTATCATGACATGAGTAATACTTCCCAAAGCTTTAATTTATCTTATGGTTACTTGTGGTGGCTCAATGGAAAGGCAAGTTTTATGGCACCTTCTTCTCAAATTGTGTATAATGCGCCTTTATTCAGCAATGCCCCTGCTGATATGTTTGCCGCTTTGGGTAAAAATGACCAGAAAATATACGTTGTTCCGAGCCTGAAAATAGTGGTGGTGCGAGTGGGAGCCTCTGCTTATGATATGGCGACTGCTTTTTCACCTTTCGACAATGAATTATGGGCCTATATCAATCAACTAAAATGCGATGCAAGTTCAAGTGTGTTTAATCAAATTCATCAAGATGAATTCAAATTGTATCCTAACCCTGCCAATCAGCTGCTTTATGTCTATGGTTCTGAATTGCCTTCAAGTATTGTTATACAAAATATGCAAGGGGAAACATTGCTTCAAACAAAACCAGAATCGACTTCAAGTCAATTGGATATTAGCAGCTTAGTCCAAGGCATGTATTTGGTTGAAATCACTACCCAAAAGTCGAAATTTTGCCAAAAACTTATCATAAACAGATAGATAGAATCAAGCCGATTGCCTCAATAAATGTATCATCCACAATTTAGTTGATAAGTTTGAAGCCCTCAAAAAACAAAAATGCTGTAATTTGCCATTCGTTTTTAAGCAAAAAGTATGGCAGAAGAGGAAGTAATATATAACGAAGACAGTATTCGCTCGCTCGATTGGCGTGAGCATATCAGGTTACGTCCGGGAATGTATATTGGTAAACTAGGAGATGGTTTATCAATGGATGATGGCATTTATGTGCTTGCCAAAGAGATCATGGATAATTCGATTGACGAATTTGTGATGGGAAATGGAAAGAACATTGAAATTAAAATAATTGATAATAAAGTAACTATACGTGATTTTGGTCGTGGTATTCCTTTGGGCAAAGTGATTGAGTGCGTTTCGCAGATAAACACGGGGGGTAAATACGATTCGAAGGCCTTTAAAAAGTCTGTTGGGTTGAATGGTGTGGGAACCAAGGCTGTAAATGCCTTGTCGAGTAGTTTTAAGGTTCAGTCTTTTCGTGACGGCAAAACGATGTTGGCCGAATTTGAATTTGGAGAATTAAAGAAAGCCCACAAAATCACTGATACCATGGAGCCTAACGGCACTTTGGTAACCTATTTTGCTGATGATTCAATTTTTAGAAACTACCGTTATGTAAACGAGTTTATCCAAAATCAAATTTGGAACTATGCCTACCTAAATGCAGGCTTAACCATCATTTTTAATAACGAGAAGTACTTTTCAAAAGGTGGTTTGCTTGATTTATTAAAACGCAAAACCAATGAAGAAGAGCTTCGCTACCCAATCATTCACCTTAAGGGAGATGATATAGAAGTAGCTATCACCCACGAAAATCAATATGGTGAGGAGTATTATAGCTTTGTAAATGGGCAACATACTACCCAAGGCGGAACCCATTTAAATGCTTTTAAAGAAGCTTTTGCAAAAACAGTACGCGAGTTTTATAAAAAAGATTTCGACTTGTCAGATATCCGTGCTTCCATTGTGGCAGCGGTGAGTGTGCGTATTCAGGAACCCGTTTTTGAATCGCAAACCAAAACCAAATTGGGTTCGCAAACCATATCTCCTGAAGGAAATATTACTATTAAACAATTTGTAACCGATTTCTTAAAAAAGGAATTGGATAATTTCTTACACAAACACCCTGAAGTGGCAGATGCCTTACAAAAACGAATCTTGCAAAGCGAGCGTGAGCGTAAGGACATGGCGGGTATAAAGAAATTAGCCAATGAACGTGCTAAAAAGGCTAACCTTCATAATAAAAAGTTAAGAGATTGCCGCTTCCATTTGGATGATGAAAAGAACGAACGCAGATACGATTCGACTTTGTTTATCACCGAGGGAGATTCGGCAAGTGGTTCAATTACTAAAAGTAGAAATGTAGAAACACAAGCGGTGTTTAGTTTAAGGGGAAAGTCTCTGAATTGTTATGGTTTGACCAAAAAAGTGGTGTATGAAAACGAGGAATTCAACTTGTTGCAACATGCATTAAATATTGAAGAAGGAATAGAAAGCCTGCGTTATAATCAGATTGTAATTGCTACCGATGCCGATGTGGATGGTATGCATATTCGCTTGTTGATGCTTACTTTCTTCTTACAGTTCTTCCCTGATTTGGTTAAAAACGGACATTTATACATTCTTGAAACGCCTTTGTTTAGGGTGCGTAATAAGCAAAAAACCATTTATTGCTACAGCGAAGACGAGAAACAAAAAGCCATAAAACAAATTAGTGGACGACCAGAGATTACCCGATTTAAAGGATTGGGTGAAATTTCACCAGATGAGTTTGGGATGTTTATAGGCAAGGACATTCGTTTGCAACCCGTATTGTTAACCCAAGATATCACCATTCAAAAACTACTTGAGTATTATATGGGTAAAAATACCATGGACCGTCAGGCCTTTATCATCAATAATCTGCGCATCGAAAAAGATGTGTTGATTGAAGATGAGATTGAGGAAGTTGTATAGAATTTGTTTTTGGCCATTAACCTTTAGCTATTGGCTTCTTGCAAGTGGCACATTGCATTTACTGAAAAGATAATAATGCTTGATAAGTTCATATGTATAAACTTTCAGAAATATTCGTTTCATTGCAAACGAATTTATGACACGAGAAAAAGCAGTTTTAAAATATATCTATTGGGGAGTGGCCTTGTTGTTGTTTTTTGCGGCTTGGCGTTTCTATGATGATGTGTTTGCAGCCAATGTCAGTCTAAAGAAAGGTCAAACGGATTATATCTATGTTCATACAGGCGAATCTTATGAGATGTTTATCAATCGAATAGAAGGCTCGCAATTGGTGCAGAATGCGGATGGATTCAGGCGCTTGTCGAGATTACTTAATTTAGACGATAGACTAAAAGCAGGTCGTTATAAAATTGAAGGAGGTATGAGTAATTTTGATATGATAAAATTGCTCAAATCGGGGAGGCAAAGTACCATTAATGTTACTTTAAAGTATGCTAATAATTTAGGAGATATAGCCAAGATTTTTTCAAAATATTTCGAGTCGGATTCGGCCCATTTCATTGAAGTGTTTATGGATACTGCTACCCAAGTGAAATACGAACTAAACCACCAAACTTTCATCAGTCTGTTTGTACCAAATACCTACAACTTTTATTGGAATACCAAGCCAGAAAAAGTACTTGAAAAACTCAAAGCTGAGAACCTGAAATTTTGGAACAAAGACCGAACTACATTGGCAATCACCAAGGGTTTGTCGCCCTTTGAGGTTTGTATTTTAGCCTCTATTGTGCAAAAGGAATCAAACAAAGCAGATGAAATGCCTAATATAGCCAGTGTGTATCTCAATCGCATTAAGATAGGAATGCCATTGCAAGCTGATCCAACGGTTATTTTTGCTTGGAACGACTATAGCATTAAAAGGGTAACAGGATTATATACAGCTATTAATTCTCCGTATAATACTTACATCAACAAAGGACTTCCTCCTGGTCCAATATGCATGGCTGGTGCCACAGCTATAGATGCAGTGCTTCATGCAGCCAATACCAAGTATTTGTATTTCTGTGCCAAGGAAGATTTTAGCGGTTATCATGCTTTTGCTGAAACTTTAAACCAACACAATAACAACGCTACTCGATACCAAAGAGCCTTGAATAATCTTGGTGTAAAGTGATGATAAAAAGTAAGCTAAAGACCTTTTAAATTTATTCTTTCACATACCAAACTTTAACTTTTCCATTCCCATTGCATATCCACTAATTTGCGGTAAAGCCCGTTTGGCATTTGCATCAGTTCATCGTGTGAGCCTTGTTCTTGCACCAAACCCTTATCAATAACCACAATTTTATTTGCATTTTTAATGGTTGACAGTCTATGAGCAATAACAAATGAGGTTCTGTTTTTCATTAAATTTTCTAACGCTTCCTGCACTAATTGTTCACTTTCGCTATCTAACGAACTTGTAGCTTCATCTAAAATTAGTATGGCTGGATTTTTAAGAATAGCTCTTGCAATGGCTACTCTTTGTCTTTGCCCTCCACTTAGTTTTGTTCCTCTTTCGCCCACTATAGTTTCATAGGCATCAGGGAATCTTGAAATAAATTCATGTGCATTGGCTTTTATGGCAGCCTGCAATATTTCGTCATCGGTAGCATGAGGTTTACCGTAAGCAATATTTTCTTTAATGCTACCTCCAAACAACATCACATCTTGTGGTACATAAGCCATTTGTTTGCGCAATTCGCTTAAAGGAATGTTACTTGCGTTTTTGTCATCAAAAAGAATAGTACCATCAGTTGGTTTGTAAAATTGAAGTAGGAGAGAGGCAATAGTGCTTTTGCCAGCACCGCTAGGTCCCACAATGGCAATTTGTTCGCCTGCATTAGCCGAAAGATTTAGGTTTTTAAGTACTTGAACATCGTTTCTGCTAGGATAATAAAATGCGATGTTATTAAAAGTTACATTGCCTTTTATGATATTATTTGGTGCAACTTCTATGTCAATTAACGAAATTTCTTCACCTGTTTCTCTTAATATTTCTCGAACTCTTTGTGTTGCTCCCAATGTTTTTTGAAGTTGACTAAACATATCAGCAAAGCCAGCAAAGGTTCCACCTACAAATCCTGAGAAAATTACAAACATCGTTAAATCACCAGTGCTCAGTTGCCCTTCATTTATCATGTTGGCACCAAACCACATTACAAAGGCGATGGTTCCGAAAACACTAAATATCATTAAACTAATAAATGCCCCTCTATATCGCGCATTTCTAATAGCTGTATCAACTACAGAAAACACACTTTTGCTGTATCTGGCAATTTCGTGAGCCTCGCTTGTAAATGCTTTCACTACTGATATTCCTGAAAAGGTTTCGTTCACAATGTTTAAGCTATCGGCTAGTTGGTCTTGTGCTCTGCGACTCATTTTGCGAATTTTCATTCCAAAAACTACTGCTATCACAGCTACCAATGGTACAATAGATAGCATTACCAATGCCAATTTTGTTGATATAATGAAAATGAAAGATAACCCAATTATTAAAGTGAAAATTCCTCTAAGGAATTCGGCTAAAGTAAACGAAATGGCATCTTGTATTTGAGATAAATCAGATGAGATACGGCTACTCAATTCGCCCACACGTTGATCTGAATAAAAGCTCATGGGCATACTAAGAAGTTTGCTGTATAAGTCTTTTCGCATATCAGCAAGAGATTTTTCGCCCACTTCGGTTAGTAGGTAAATGCGCATAAAAGAGAAAATCATTTGTACACTTAGTTGGGCAAAAATTAATAAGATGATGGTGTTTAAACTCCAGTGAATGGCTTTGAGGTTGAAACCAAAGCTTTCAGTACTTTGTGGTAAATTCAACTTAGTGCCAGGCGATGCAGCATCAATCATCTTGCCCAGTAAAAAAGGAAATAGCATGGTGGTAAAAGCCGAAAGTGCTATAAACACTAATGCTAAAATAAATTTACTTCGATAAGGTTTGATGTACTTGAATAAAATAAGAGTTTGGCTAAGCGATTCTCTGGTGATTTTAGCTTTTTCTACTTCGGGCTTTTGAGAGCCATTGCTATTGTGTCTTGGTCCTGCCATTTAATATAAGTTCTTCTGCTTTAATGATTAATATATTGTTACAAATAAGTTTGAAAAGTGGGCCCCCTTCAGGGTTTAAGCAAAATTTCATTTCGAAATCCAACAGTATGCATTTTGCACTTTTGAATATCAATTATCTTCTTGCTTTTTGTCTTTCTTTTCTTCTTTTATGCTTAGGTCTACGGGCTTTTCTACTTTCTCGTCAAGCAAGGCAATATCAATCACTTCAAGCATGTTTTTTACATAATGAAAAGTTAAATCGCCAAGGTACGACATGTTGATTTCACTAATATCTTTTCGGTTTGCTTCACACAAAATTATATCCGTAATACCTGCACGCTTAGCAGCCAAAATTTTCTCTTTCACACCTCCAATTGGTAACACCTTTCCACGCAAAGTTATTTCGCCAGTCATAGCCAATTTAGGTTTTATTTTACGTTGAGTGAAAGCGGATGCCAAAGAAGTAAGCATTGTGATACCAGCCGAAGGGCCGTCTTTAGGTACTGCCCCAGCTGGCACATGGATATGAATATCAAAAGCATCAAAAACCCTATCATCTATGTCTAAATACTGTGCATTGGCTTTTAAGAAAGTGAGTGCTGTTACAGCCGATTCTTTCATTACATCACCTAAATGACCCGTAAGGGTAAGCTTGCCTTTGCCTTTAATTAAGCTGCTTTCTACAAACAATATTTCACCACCAACACTTGTCCAAGCCAAGCCAGTAACCACACCAGCTACTTCATTACCTTGGTATATTTCTTTCTCTACTCGTTCAACACCCAAAATTATTTTGATGTCTTCAGGGCTCAATTTCTTCTTGATTTTTTTCTTGCTTACTTTCTCCTTAGCCACATGTCTAGATACGCTTGCTATTTGTTTCTCAAGAGAACGCACACCGCTTTCTCTGGTGTAACCTTCTATTATTTTTTCAATAGCCTCATCACTCAAATCAAAATCCTTTTCAAGCAAACCATGGTTTATTTTCTGTTTAGGAATCAAATATTTCTTGGCTATTTGAATTTTTTCTTCCATGGTATAACCATTAATTTCTATAATCTCCATTCTATCGAGCAAAGCAGGTTGAATGGTATCCAAATTGTTTGCAGTGGCAATAAACATTACCCTCGATAGGTCGTATTCAATTTCCACATAATTATCATAGAAATTGCTATTTTGTTCAGGGTCTAATACCTCTAGCAAAGCACTTGATGGGTCGCCACGGAAACTGGTTTGTATTTTATCAATCTCATCTAAAACAAATACTGGGTTGTTTGTTTTTACTTTCTTCAGGTTTTGAATAATACGACCAGGCATAGCACCAATGTAAGTTCTGCGATGTCCTCGAACCTCGCTCTCATCATGCAAACCGCCCAATGCTATACGTGCATATTTGCGTCCTAAAGCTTTGGCAACCGATTTTCCTAAACTTGTTTTACCTACACCCGGAGGCCCATATAAACAAAGGATGGGGCTTTTCATATCACCTTTAAGTTTAAGTACTGCAAGGTATTCGAGAATTCGTTGCTTTATCTTTTCTAGTCCAAAATGATCTTCGTTCAGTATTTTCTCAGCTTCCGTCAAATCGAAATTATCGGTGGTAACATCATTCCAAGGCAAATCAAGCAATAGTTGCATATAGCTAATCTGCATGGAGTAATCGGGAGCCATTGGGTTTATTCTTCGCAGTTTTTCAATCTCTTTATTAAATGATTCTGAAACATTTTTATCCCAATTTTTGGCTTTTGCAGCAATGGCTAAATTCTCAATATCTCGTTCAGGCGAATCTCCTCCAAGTTCTTCTTGGATAGCTCTGATCTGTTGCTGAAGAAAGAACTCTCGTTGTTGCTTATCCATATCACCACGCACTTTGCTTTGAATTTGATTTTTCAATTCAAGCATTTGCTTTTCTTTGTTCAACTCTTCTATCAACATCATTGCACGCATTTTTAAATCAACAATTTCGAGCATTTGTTGCTTCACCTTGCTTTCGGCATTCATGTTTGACGAAACAAAGTTTAGCAAGTATTCTGGGCTCTTAATGCTTTTTACAGCACTGATGGCTTCAGATGGAAGATAGGGGTTCATTTCAATAATAGCCGAAGCTGTATCTTTAATGGTGTCCATCAAAGCTATGGTTTCTTTGTCTTCAGCAGTATTGCTGTGTTCAAACTCATGAATTTTGGCTTTGATATAAGGTTCAGTCGAAATTACTTCGCCCAGTTTAAATCTACGTTTTCCTTGTAGAATGGCGGTGGTGCTACCATCTGGCATTTTTATCATCCGAATAATTTTGGCCACAGTACCCACTTTGTACATATCGGCTTCTTGTGGGTCTTCTACTTGTTGGTCTAACTGTGCAACCGTGCCAATGGTTTTATTGCCTTTGTTGGCATCGCGAATTAGTCTAATTGATTTATCTCTTCCTACTGTTATTGGAATCACAACACCTGGAAAAAGTACGGTGTTTTTTAGCGGTAATATTGGCAGACTTTCTGGCAATTCTTCCTTGTTTATCTCCTCTTCTTGCTCTTCGCTAAGTAGCGAAATAAAATCAGGCTCACTTGCATCATCATGTAACATTGATGTTATCAAATAATTATCTCTTTCCATACGTCTTTTTAAAAATCTAAAGTTCTTTACTTACTCAATTCAAATGCCAGAAGCTGCATCTTAAGTTTTACGTATTCAAATTAAAGGATAAATCGACAAGTATTTTGTCAAATATTGTGGCTTATGAGCAATCGGATTATGTGCGGGTTATAAGTACCGATTGCGAAATGGAATTTTATTTACTCAAGGGTCGTTTAGGCTTTGTAATCTTTAAATTACTATTTGCCCACTTCTGTCTTTTTGCTTAAACTCAAAACATCTTTTCGTCAATTGAAAATATATGAATTTTTGAATTTAAAAACGAATCTTATTCTGATGGATTTTTGATGGGCTGATTACTAATTATTGTCAACAGTCGTTCCCTTCTTCACCCAAAAATATACTGGAATGCCCGCCAAAACGATGGCTAATCCAGGGTAGGTATAATTGGGTTTGTAAATCAATAAACTCACACATATAACACTTGCCATGATGATATATAAAGCTGGTAAAAAGGGATAAGCAAAAACTTTGTAAGGTCTAGGTAAATCAGCTTGTTTTTTTCTTAAAACAAACAAAGATGCTACTGTAAGTATGTAAAATATCAATACTGCAAAAACCACATAATCTAACAAATCACTATAAGAACCTGAAAGGGTTAAAAGACTTGCCCATATAGCTTGTATGATTAGCGCATATTGGGGAGATTGATTTTTATTAAGGTTTACGGCTTGTTTGAAAAATAGCTTGTCCTTAGCCATAGCAAAATAAACCCTAGCACCACTTAAACACAATCCATTGATACACCCAAAGGTTGAAACCATAATTAATACTGCCATCAGCACAGCTCCTACATCCCCAAAAACAGTTTGCATCAATAAAGTACCCACCCTGTCTGAAGGTACATTTTTAATGGATTCAAAAGGCAAAGCATTTACATACACAATGTTTATCAAAATATAAATAAGCAAAACACCTCCTGTACCAATCAATAATGAGCGAGGCACGTTTTTCTCGGGCTTGTCAATTTCACTTGCAGTGAAGGTGATATTGTTCCAAGCATCACTCGAAAAAATAGAACCTACCAATGCCGCACAAAATACACCAATCGACAGAGAAGGGGTGATTGAGCTCATGCTACTTGTTATGTTAATTGATTCACTCGAATGGTTTAAAACAAAGTATAGTCCTGCTAAAATAACAAAAACAAGGGCAATGATTTTGGCAGAGGTGAAAATGTTTTGAATAAATGCGCCTGATTTTATCTGCCTGAAATTGCTAAATGTAAGTATCCAAATAACCACTATCCCAAGTATTTGAGCAGCACTAATTTTAAAGTTAGCTAATTGAAAAATAATATTATTTTCTGAAAAAATTGGTAATAAAACGGCCGAAAACTTTGCGAAGGCAACAGCTACAGCTGCAATGGTTCCGCTCTGAATCACCGTGAATAAAGTCCAGCCATACAAGAAGCCAAACATAGGTCCGTAGGCTTCTTTCAGATAAACGTATTGTCCACCTGCTTTAGGCATGGATGCCGCTAACTCGCCATAGCTAAGGGCTGCCAAAATGGTGAGTATAGCTGTTACTACCCAAGCCAAAATTAAGTACATAGGATTGCCTAAATCTCTTGCCATGCCTGACGAAACGATGAAGATTCCAGAACCTATCATGCTGCCCATCACTATCATGCTCGAGTCGAAAAGGCTTAGTTTTTTGATGCTATTCATTTGCAGAATGATTTAGACTTGTAAGCAAATTTGTTGGGCATATGGCAACCAGTTTTCGTTTGACTCTATCAATATGCCATTCACCCCAACCGCTTCTCCACAATCAATGTCTCTTTGCTTATCGCCAATAAAATAGCTTTGTTTGGGGTCTATTTGATATTTTGATATTGCTTTTTCAACCATCAAACTACCAGGTTTACGGCACAAGCAATGCGATACAATTGGGTGATGTGGACAATAAAATATTTCAGAGATTATAATACCTCGATTTCTTAATTCAGATAGCATATAATCATGAATTTTGAACAAAGTTTCATGCGTGTATTCGCCTTTTGCAATGCCACCTTGGTTGGTAACCACAATTAATATGTAACCTCTGTTAGAAAAAAGTTTTAGCCCTTCATAAATATGATCTAATAATATAAAATCCTCAAATCGTTTGATATAGTCGCCAACTTCGTGATTTAAAACGCCATCTCTATCTAAAAATATTGCTTTTTGCATGGGTTACAATGTTAATTTTTTTCTCAATAATAACATCAAAATTGAATTATTGTGTGTTTAGTCTTATTATTGAAGAAATTCCGTGATACCAAGAATAGTAATAATACCAACCTACAACGAAAAGGAAAATATTGAAGATATTATCCGAAAGGTGATTTCGCTTAGTCCTGTATTCAATATTTTAATTGTTGACGACAACTCTCCTGATGGTACTGGGAAAATTGTAAAACAACTACAAATCGAATTTCCTGATCAATTGTTCTTAATGGAACGCAAAGAAAAAAATGGATTAGGTACTGCATATATTGACGGTTTTAAATGGTGTATTGGTAAGGGTTACGATTTTATTTTTGAAATGGATGCAGATTTTAGCCATAATCCTGACGATTTAGTTAGGCTGTTTAAAGCCTGCGAAGATGGTGCTGATTTAAGTATTGGGTCAAGGTACAAAACGGGAGTTAACGTGGTAAACTGGCCAATGAGCAGGGTAATGCTTTCTTATTTTGCCTCAGCCTACGTTAGAATGATTACAGGATTAAGTATTAGAGACACAACTGCTGGTTTTGTTTGTTACAAAAGAGCTTTGCTCGAACATATCAATCTAGATAAGATAAAATTTAGAGGATATGCATTTCAAATAGAAATGAAATTTACTGCCTGGAAACACGGCTTCAATATTGTTGAAGTGCCTATTATTTTTACGGACAGAACCAAAGGAGAATCTAAAATATCTCATGGCATTATTAAAGAAGCCATTTGGGGTGTGTTTAGCATGAAATTAAGAAGTTTCTTTAAAAGTTATAATCAAATTGAGTCCTAATTACTTTTAAATTAATCAATATAATATAAGTAGAATTGACCAAATGAAGGAAATAGATGAGGTAAGTTCTTTACGTTTTGTGTTAAGAAATTTCAAAAAATATTTACTTTTTATTTCTTTCAGTATGTTACTTAGTTCATTTTCGTTTGCTCAAAAATCAATTGAGATAGCTAAATTCGAAAATGGAAATCCTACTTTAAATAATAACCTTGATAGTTCTTGTATTAAAGCCTTTGAGAGGACATTTAGAGATGGAACTAAGGTTATAGGATTGAAAGTTGAAAAGATTGGGAACAATTATTTTCTTTTAGCCGATTGTAATTATAAAAACTACAAACGCAAAGCAGCTATTAATATTGAACAACAAGGTGATTTATTAATATTGAAAGAGGACGCACTAATGAAAATATGTTCTGCTGTGGCTTGTCAAACATGTAATTTCTTTATTGAAAACAATAAAATTATTGCTTGCAAATGCGAACAGACAGGTACTATTAGCAACCATTGTCATTATAAATCTACTTTAACTAATATTTTTTTTCAAAACCTTCAGCGAGCCATTAAAATGATGGGTAATAAGTAATTCAATTTAACTAAAATCAATACGTAATGGAGTTGCTATTGAATATTTTTATTCAATTTCCAAATAGTACCACTTTTGTTTTTCTTGCTTTGAATTAAGCCTGAGTGGTTAAGGGTCATTAAAATATTTTCGGATTCGCCCATATCTATTTCCATTAAGAACGAAAACTCATGTGTTGTCATGCTTTGATATATATGAAACAATTCAATAGGTTTTCTTTTTCTTTCGTCCTTTATTGCTAATGGATATAATTCTAATATTGCTCTTTCCATTGTCTCGAACTCTTGATATCCTTTTAAAATAACTTTTTCGCCTAATTCGTTTGAAAATATAAAAGTAGGTAACATATTTACATCTAATTCAATGGCATATTCAAGATCTTCTTCAAATTTTATAATAGCCATTTTTCCTATATCATCAATTAATCTATCTTTATCCAAACCAACCTCAAGGGCTGTATCTATTAGAATATCTATATCTGTAATATTCTTACTTTCAACAAAAAGAAGTTCTTTGATTCTACGATGAAACTGAAAAGCTTTAATCTTATTTTGTATTTGTGCGGCTTTAATAGCTATTGAAGGTGGAAATGATGATGACAATGGTGAGTTTAGCCACACATCTGGTGATATGGGCATTTTATATTTTTGAGCCATTTCATTCCAATGCAAAGCGGCATCATTTGAATTTTGGATTTTACCTAATTTTACATTTTTCCAACTAGGCAACAAGCCACCCATATGATATTTGATATCAAAATAATCACCATAAAGTAGGGCTAGTTTTCTGAGTTGTGGTTGTACGAGCCAGCAGGTTGAACAAACTGGGTCAGTGAAATATAAAATCTCTATTTTAGGAGGGTGAATTTTTACCTCATCTTCTTTTAAAATAGTTATTAATGGTAATGTAATTTCACCTTTCGAAACATTTAAAAAACTGTTTTTTATTTCCCTACCTAAACCAACATGTTCTTTAAGTTGAGTTGCTCTTGCAGTATAAAATTTTTCACAAACATCATCAAATGATGAATTTTTAATAATTAGCTCCGCCATTATGTTGGCATCTATCAAAGCATTGGTTACACCTGCACTAGTAAATGGTAATGCCACGTGAGCAGCATCTCCAATTAATGCTACATTGCCTTTATGAAATGAGGGCAACAAATCAAAATCAGTAGAATGCCATACATAATTATTAGAAAAGTCGTTTGATGCTAATATTTCGTGAACCTCATTAGGAAAATCTACTAATAAATCTTTGCATAATTTCTCTATTTTTTCTGGACTTTCATCTGCATCTTTCTGTAGCTGTATGTCAAATTGCATATACCAAACCATTTCATTGTTTGAGCAAGGAATTAAACCTATTGCAAGACCCTTATCAGCACTCATGAAATATTGCTCTATTTCAGAGAAATTTGGTTGTCTATAATATGGGGCCATAAAATTAAAATGCCCCCCATAATGCTTATTTCGC